>CACYAW010000163.1 GCA_902772455.1 uncultured Bacteroidales bacterium | reverse complement strand
GGGAAGACTCAGCGAGAACTCACCATTGTAATCGGTGGCTGTGCCGTTTCCTCCGCCAATGGGCTGTACCATGGCACCAATCAGCGGCTCGCCATTGGGATCAGTCACTTTTCCCTTAATTACGTGGCTGGAACCAGAACTCGAACTGGAACTAGAAAAAGAACTTGAGAAAGAGCTGGATTTGTTTTGGAGTTTGGACAAGGCATCATCCAACCTGGCTTGAGCCTTTTCCAACTTCTTTTGAACCATTTCCAATTCCTTTTGGTATTTTTCCATGCCCTCGCTCTGCATTTGTTCCATCAGTTTGTCTAGGTTGTCGGTGTTGATGACCACTGTGCTCTGCTTGGAACTATTGCTCACCGACTTGACTTTGATAGGGGCATAGGTGGTGATGATGCGTCCGCTGATGCTGTCGCTATCGTCATCGGGGGTGCTCCACTCCAGGGTGTAGGTTGTGCGGTGTTGCTTGTCGTCGGGG
This sequence comes from uncultured Bacteroidales bacterium, assembly GCA_902772455.1. Lineage (GTDB taxonomy): Bacteria > Bacteroidota > Bacteroidia > Bacteroidales > Muribaculaceae > Sodaliphilus. Next base: position 1,524 of record CACYAW010000163.1, on the reverse strand, counting down.
GCAACAAAACCCACGGTGTAGCAGTGGTCACAGGCCATACCCACGACAATGGTCTCGTCGGGGTTATAATAGATGCGGTAGCCCTGGGTGTTCCACTCGCCGTTGTCGTTGATCCACAGGGTGTAAACATCCGCGTTGTCATTGCCATTCACTTCCTCATAGACCTTTTTGGCGTTGTTGATCAAGCCGATGCTTTCGCGGTCGATGGTGAACTTATACACATCAAGTTGACCTTCCTTGACTCCAGTTTCGGGGTTGGAGTAGATGTTGTGCATCTGCTGGGGTTTCTTGTCGCTGAACGGGAAGGAAACGGCGGTGATGATGTCGCCGAAAGCATCCTTCAGGCTGTCCTCATAGACGTTGGCGCTGGCCGTGAAAGATGTGAGCAGGGCCATGATGGCTATCGTGACGATAGTAATCGTTGCGATGATGCTGTTTTGAGTCTTCATAATGGCACGATGCTGCCGTCCTCGTCCTGCACGGCCCTGAAACCGTTGGCCTCGAGGTCGATGATGAAGGCGCGGCGCTTCAAGTCGGCCAGTTCGCGTTGCAGTCGCTCGTTCTCGCGGGCAAGTTTGGCATTTTCGGCTTGCAGGCGACTGGTAGAACGGATGGAACGGGTAGGACGGGTGGAACGGGACTGAGACGCAAGGTTTTGCGTCTCTACAGGTCGGGTGATGGACGTTTCGGGAGTTGGTTCCATTTCATGTAGAGACGCAAAATCTTGCGTCTCCCCGATAGGCGCGGTCTCATTGGAAGCAACAGGGGGCGTTTCGCGCACGGTCGTAGTGGATTCCGGCTGGTGCAGCACGGCGGTAGCCACGATGGCGGCGGTGATGCAGGCTGCCGCGGCAATGCCCCACCAGCGGCGGCCCATGAGCCGTATTAACGTCGGGCGTGGTTGTTCCACGGGCACCAGGTCGCCCTCCATACCGCGGTCAAAGTAGTCGAACATGAGGCGGTAGTCCTCCCACTCGGCAGGCACGTCGCTGCTGCGGAAGTATTCGGCCAGCATGGCCTCTTCCTCCACGGTGGTATATTGACGTATTTCTTCAAGCAGTTGCCGTCGTGCCCTTGCCAGCAGCGTGTTCACGCTTGTTTCCTTGATGCCCAGTATCTTGGCAATCTGGACGCTGGTGCGGTGTTCCACTTGTCGCATGTGCAGCACCGCGTGTTGGGTGGGTGGCAGGTTGCGTATGCGCTCTTGCAGCCATTGCTCGTCTTCGCGTTGCACGATGATCTCGAGCGGTGAGGGGCTGGTCTGGGTGGAGGCCTGCCGCTCGTCGAGCGGGAGCGGCGGCTTGTGGCGCTGGTGGCTCAGGGCCAGGTGGCGTGCAATCACCGTGGCATAGCCTTCGGGATTGTAGAGGCGGGGATCGTCACGCATTTGCCACAAGCGCAGCATCGTCTCTTGGGCGATGTCCTGGGCTGTGTCGCTATCGGCGCCCGTTGCGGCGGCCGCCTGCAGCGCCAATTGCCTAAGCCTTGTTGCCTTGTTCTCAAATGCGTCTATCGTCATCAGAT
>CACYAW010000162.1 GCA_902772455.1 uncultured Bacteroidales bacterium | reverse complement strand
TTTATGCTTGATAGTAAAATAGGCAAACAGTATCAAGCCAAGCAGGAAAAGTGACAGGGTGATAATAATCAGGTCTTGTCTGCGCAGTTTGGCATCCTGTCGGCGTTCATTTTCCAACTTCTTGTTGAGCGTGGCAATCAGATTGGCATGCTGTCCCTTTTCCACAGCCGTCAGCGAGTCATCTTTGGCAATGCTCCTACCCAGCAGTTCAAATGCTTCACGATATTGTTGACGTTCGGCCAGAATGTCGGCCGAGTTGAGCATGGCATCCCGCTGCACGTAGGGATTGTCGGCGTCAAGTCCCCGGCGGAACAACAACGCAGCCGAATCAAGATTGCCAGTTGCCAGATAGTAGTTGGCATACTGATTGGTGAGGATGCAACTATCGGTTGTCCCAAGGCTGTGACAGGCATCGAGCGATGCTTTCATCCGGGGCAAATCATCCAGGTTAAGGTATGTGTCCGATAGTTCCACTTGAATGGTCTGGAACGACTCTACATCATCGCAGTCAAGAGCCATCTGTGCAGCTTTCTTGAACATTGCGACTCCTTGCTCATATTGCTCGAGTGCCACATGGCTGCGAGCCAGATTGCGGAGAGCGAATATTTGAACCACTGTATCGCCAGCCAGCTCTCCAAGTTGAATGGCCTTCCTGAAGTGGGGCTGGCTCTGACGGTACAAATCCTGATACATATTCACCTGCCCGATCTGATTGACAGCGCGTGCCCTGATTGAAAGGACAGCACTGTCGGTCGATAACGTGTCGGTGGCCAGTGAATGGTTGTAGGCGTTGAGGGCATCCCCCGTGAGTTGCATCTCGTCATAGACGCGCCCCAATTGAAACCAGGCAAGCGCCCTCTCTTGAGATGAGCCGTGCTTGTCGAAGTAACGAACCGCTTCTTGCATGGCCGAGTCGTTGTCGTGGAGGATATGACATCTCTCCTCAGTCCTGTTCCTGAGCAAATAGTAGTCAATAGTGCAAGAGGTTGTGAGTGGTGGTTGCTGCCGCATGAAACAATTGTCAGCAAGCAGCAACACGCGATGAAGTATTGTACGCATCGTTCCATGGCGCAAAGTTAGTGCATTTCAGCAATATTGCTGTCGCAACAACGGGATTTCATGCGTCTTGTGAACATTTGTGAACACATTGTGAATGGTTATGATTCAGTGTGCTTGAGGTTCACTGGGGTCACTTCTACTTTTGCATCGCAATTTTAATTCTGACAAATCATGAAAGGAAATCTACTTTTTAGAACATCAGTGACCCTCTGTATGTGGCTGGCGGCTTTGACAGTCGCTGGGCAATCGGGCACACTGCCTGTGATGTACATCGAGACACAAAATCACCAGCCTGTCACTTCCAAGACTATTTACGTCCCAGCGACCTACTACCTGGTTGACAATCTGAATCCAGACATGAACATAGGCAGTAAAGATAACCCAGAGCAGCTTGAGATACGCGGTCGTGGAAACTCCTCATGGAAGGATGCCAAGAAGCCCTATAAAATCAAGTTGGCGAATAAAACCTCGTTGCTGGGCATGAAGAAGAACAGGCATTGGGCATTACTTCATTTTCATCTACCGACAGTGGCAGGAATGCAACTCGGCAACATCATGGGTATGGAATGGAATCCATCGACCAAACCTGTTGAAGTGGTGCTCAACGGCGACTACGTCGGCTTGTATCTGCTCACCGAGACCATCCGCATCGGCAAGAACCGTCTCAACATCTATGAGCAGCCCAACTGGAATAAGGATGGGAGTACAATCCCTTATGGATGGCTTGTGGAGGTGGACAATTATTACGAGGCCAATCAGATTTATTTACCAGAGAATGATCAATGGGGTATCAGAATCACATATCACTCTCCCGATTCGCTTTCCAGCGCACAAAAGAATTGGTTGACCGATGAGTTTAAGGCAATCAACACGGCCATCTATGACGACGACAAAACCAGTGGAGCGTGGGAGCGGCTGATTGATGTGGACGCAATGGCGCGTTATTTCATCATTCAAGAAGTTCTTGAC
>CACYAW010000161.1 GCA_902772455.1 uncultured Bacteroidales bacterium | reverse complement strand
GCCGAGCCACAGCATGCGGCTGCGATTCTTGCTATTGTTCACGAGCGTATAGACTGGATTGTCTGACGAGATGTCCCATCGACGCGTGTTGAACACATCGGTCAGCAGAGCCGAGAGCGTCAGCGACTTTTTAAGCAGCTGCTGTTTCACACCCAGATTGCAGTAGTGAACGGTCTTGGTGGTGAACTGCGGGAAGTGTTGGGGTGAAGTGACGAAATACTGGGCCTGGATGGTCATCCCCTTAAGCGGCATGATGTTCAGCGTCGCACTGCTGTTGCTGGTCCAGCCGTGATTGCTGAAGGTGACTCCCTGGCTGGTGCCGCGCGCCCTGGTATTCAGGTACTGGTCGCCGTTAATGTAGGTTGTCACAAGGATATCCCGGTCAAGGTAGGCGATCTGGCTGATGTAGTCCTGCGTATAATTGAAGTAGGCGGTGCCGTTCAACTTCACGGCCCGTCCAGCATAGGAGTAGCCGAGGTCAATTTTGTTGGTCTTCTCGGGTTTCAGGCGGACGTTGCCTGTCTCATAGGTCTGGTTGTCGATGAGATTGACATAGGGGTTGAGCTGCGGATAGGTCGGACGCGATATGCGGCGCGACAAGCCGAATGAAAACTGCAGCGGCTGGCTTACGCGATAGTTCAACACGACATTGGGCGACAGGAAATAGCAGTTGCTGCTCTCGTCCAGGTGGTCTTTATCGTTCTGAAGTGTCACATGGCTGTATTCAAAGCGCAGTCCAGCCTTATAGGTGAGTTTGTCATTCCACTTCGACGAATACATGACGTAGGCGGCAGGGATGAATTCACGGTGGCGCAGGTCGTTGCTCAGGGGAATCGACAACTGCCACTCGCCAGTCGCCTCGTCATACGCGTACATCTTGTGGTCAATGTTGTTGTGGCGATAGGTCATCTTCACTCCAGTCTCCAGCTTGCCCTTGCCCAGCTGTGTCATGTAGTCGAGTTGCCAAGCCGCAATTCGCGGATGACCGCCAGACCTGGAACGCTGCACCATCTGGCCCGCTTCATAGTAATAGGATGGGCGGTGGCCGTTGATGGCCGACAGCGATGCCAAGGTGCTGATCTCACGCTTTCCTGGCACGTAGATGTGCCTATAGGTAAGTGAGCCCTCTACCATTTCACGGTTGAAGGTGATGTCGGTCTCACGAGCCTTGTCGCTTGGCACACCGTCGGTGATGTAGTGATTATGGAAGGTCTGATAGTTGCTCATGCGAGGGAAGCCTGCCTTGACATCCAGCACGACAACATCCTTTTTCGTCGCTTTATAGTTGACGTTCAAGCCGATGTTGTGTCCGGTGGTCTTCTTTGAAGCGTCAATGATTTGGTCGATGCTGTTGCCTGTCTGCAGGAACTGGCGGTGCAGCTCGCTCTCGATGCGGTCTTTCTCATATTTGCCGTTGTAGTTCAGGCGAACGCCCCATTTGCCCGCGTTATAACTCATGGCCAGGTTCCCGTTCATGAAGTTATTGAAGCCGTAGTTTGCCGAGGCCATCAGGGCGAAGGCATCTTGTGTCTGTTTCTTGGAAACGATGTTGATGATGCCGCCTGTTCCCTCCGAGTCATATTTCACGTCGGGGCTGGTCACGATGTCAATACTCTGCACGTTGGCAGCGGGAATACCCCCCAACCCGTCAAGTGCAGTGGGGACGCCATCCACCAGTATGAGCACGTTGCTGTTGCCGCGTATGGAGACTTGACCTGCTCCATCCACCGAGACTGCCGATGAGCCGCGGAGCATGTCGAGCACCGATCCCGTTGCTGCGCTCATCGATGCGGCAGCATTGATGCTGGTCTTTTCCAGAGTCACCGACTTGTCGGCAGAACGTCCTGTCACCACAACACCATCCAGTAGCGTGGCTCGTTCCGTCAATGGCCTATCGAAGTGATCTTGAGTTGATAACTGCCCTTGAAAGTGCCTTTCATGACAAAGAGGCCCGTCGTGTCGGTCAATGCACCAGCCGCGGCCTTACCGTTCTGAATCAACGCCACCGAAGCATACATCACGGGCGTGCCGTCTTCCTCAACGACAATTCCCCTGATTCCATTTGCATTCTGTTGTGCAAATAAGGCTAAACTGGCCAATGCCAAGAATGATATGAGAAAAAAGCGTTTTATCATGCTGTGTCCGATACTTATTAATTGATGGCGAGTAGTTCGATGTCGAAGATGAGGGTGGAGCCGCCGGGGATACCGGGTTGGGAGAATTTGCCGTAGCCCATCTCGGCGGGGATGTAGACTTCCCATCGGTCGCCGATGTGCATCTGCTGCATGGCGATGATCCAGCCCTCGATGAGGTCGCGCAGGCGGCACGCTAGGGGCACGTCGCCACGGCTGCTGTCGAATGTCGCCCCATCGATGGTCTTGCCCGTGTAATGGGCGGTGATCACGCTACTGGGCGTGGGCATTGCGCCCGAGTGGTCGCCCTCGGCCAGCACCTTGTAATAAACGCCCTTAGGCAACGACTTCACGCCCTCTTCCTGGGACTTCGCTACCAGCCAATCCCTGTTGGCCTGCACATACAGTTGATTCTTGTTCTTCTTCATATCCGTTGCAGTATTATAACTTATCGGATTCGATGATTTATACGGGTATTTCTACTCTAACTTATCGAATCGTTGTATTTATCTATCTCTGGTTTTTGCTATATACCTGTTCAAAAATCTCCATTTCACGTTTGGCAATACCTAGTCGTGTGGCGATTGCTTTCCATTGGCTAACCCCTGCTTT
>CACYAW010000160.1 GCA_902772455.1 uncultured Bacteroidales bacterium | reverse complement strand
TCTTGCCGTCGGCACTGAAAACGGATGTCATTCCGATTTTCTTTCCTAATAATCCTGGCATTTCTCTTGAAATTTTAAAAATTACTGTTTGTTAATGCTTGTTTTTACTCGTTTGTTCAATCTCTTGTACTACACCTTGATCTCAACCTCAACTCCGCTGGGCAATTCGAGCTTCATCAGAGCGTCCACAGTCTTTGCGGTAGAGCTGTAGATGTCGATGAGACGCTTGAAGGATGCCAGCTGGAACTGTTCGCGGGACTTCTTGTTGACAAACTGTGCGCACGATCTTCTCGGCCGACTTGTCAACCAAGTTGTGATCGTAGCTTTTCAATTTAATTCTAATCTTCTGGCTCATATTATTTATAATAATGAATGTATTATTTCAATAATTCGACGTGTCCCAGGCATTCGCTCAGCACCTTGATAGCGATGGGCGTGGCCACAGGGGCGAAATGTGAAAACGACATCGTGCTTGTTGCACGTCCGCTGGTGATGTTGCGCAGCGCGGTGACGTAGCCGAACATCTCGGCAAGCGGGGTGCTGGCCTTGACGATGCGGGCACCGCTGCGGGCAGTCTCCATGCCCTCGACCACGGCGCGACGCCTGTTCAGGTCGGCAATGACGTCACCCATGTTCTCCTCGGGGGTCACTACCTCGAGCTTCATCATGGGCTCGAGCAGCACGGGGCTGGCCTTGCGGCAGGCGCTGCGGTAGGCCTGCATGGCACACAGCTCGAAGCTCAGGCTGTCGCTGTCCACAGGGTGGTAGCTGCCGTCCAGGACGGTCACCTTGAGGCTCTGCATGGGGAATCCAGCGAGCACACCGCTGCGCATAGCGCTCTTGAAGCCCTTCTCGATGCTGGGCATGTACTCCTTGGGGATATCGCCGCCCTTGACCTCGTTGACAAACTGCAGCGTGCCGTCAAAGTCTTCGTCGATGGGCTCGACACGGCATTCGATGTCGGCAAACTTGCCGTGGCCACCGGTCTGCTTCTTGAAGACCTCACGCACGGTTGCAGGCTGCGAGATGGCTTCCTTGTAGGAAACCTGGGGGCGACCCTGGTTGCACTCCACCTTGAACTCACGGCGCAGACGGTCGAGGATGATGTCCAGATGCAGCTCACCCATTCCGCGGATGATGGTCTGGCCGGTCTCCTCGTTCATCTCGACCTGGAAGGTGGGATCCTCTTCAGCAAGCTTTGCCAGGCCCACTGCCATGCGGTCGAGGTCGTTCTGCGTCTTGGGCTCGACGGCGATTCCGATCACGGGCTCAGGAAAATCCATTGCCTCGAGAACGATAGCGCTGTCAGCGCCGCTGCACAGGGTGTCACCGGTGTGCACATCCTTGAAGCCGACTCCCGCGCCGATGTCACCGCAGCCGATCACCTCCATGGGGTTCTGGCGGTTGCTGTGCATTTGGAACAGGCGGGAAACGCGCTCCTTATGACCGGTGCGCACGTTGTACACCTGGCTGCCGGCATTGAACTCACCCGAATAGACGCGGAAGAACACCAGACGTCCCACATAGGGGTCGGTAGCGATCTTGAAGACCAGCGCACACAGGGGCTCCTCAAACAGGGGCTTGCGTGTGATGACCTTGTCGGGGTCGTCCACTGCCGTACCCTTCACCTCGCCAGCATCGGCGGGGCTGGGCAGGTAAGCGCAAACGGCGTCGAGCAGCGTCTGCACTCCCTTGTTCTTGAACGAGCTGCCGCACAGCACGGGAACCATGTCGCGGCCGAGCGTTGCCTTGCGGATGGCGCTCTTGATCTCATCAACAGTGATCGAGGCGGGGTCGTCAAAGTACTTGGCCATGAAATCGTCGTCAAACTCGGCGAGCTGCTCAAGCATCTTGTCGCGATACTCGTTAACCTCGTCCAGCATGTCGGCGGGGACGTCGGCGGTCTCATACTCGGCACCGAGGGTCTCGTCATGCCAGTAGAGGGCCTTCATCGTGATCAGGTCAACGACTCCCTTGAAGTTTTCCTCGGCTCCGATGGGCAACTGAATGGGGCAAGGATTGGCCCCGAGGACCTCGCGGATCTGGCGCACTACGTCCAGGTAGTTGCAGCCCACACGGTCCATCTTGTTA
>CACYAW010000159.1 GCA_902772455.1 uncultured Bacteroidales bacterium | reverse complement strand
ATGGTTCAGCGCAACGCTGTTCCCGAACATCGACCTGGCCAACCTGTGCGGTTTCACCGAACACCGGTGGGCGAACTATCTGGGCCTGCGCTCCAAGGCGATCGAAGTAGAGCAACGACTGGCCGAGGAATACATCTCGCCCGAGCAACTGGCCGTGTTCCGAAGCGAGGTGATGACCATGCTCAGTGACCTGACCGTGGCCACATCGCACCATTTCCGCGTCATCGAGCAGCCTGCAGGGCAACCAGGTGCCCATTCAGTCGCTGCGTGACATCGTTGACCTGATGCGCAAGAACGAGACCTCGTTCCCGCACTTCCGCAATTCAAACACTTACAAACTATTTGAGCCGCCAGTGTTCGAGAACAAAAAGAGAGCCTCCGGCTATTTCTTCTAATTCTCGAAGGTTAGAAATTGGTGATTAGAGAGATTTGTCGATTTGAATAGATAGTTTATTGGAAATATGATATATCTTTGTAGTCAATAATAAATTGATATTACTTAAAATGAAAGAAGCAATTTATTTATGTCTTTTACTGGCCTGTGTTAGTTGTGTAACGAACCCTGACAATGGTTTTAACAAGGAGGGTGTACCTAAAGAAATCACTCGGACATTTGAAGAATTCGGATTCTCGATTACAGCCCCATGCGATTTGTTCTGTAATAAATACCCATCTCATGCGTTCGTTGTAGCTGAATATTATAGCATTCAAAAAAACTTACCATTTTATAGAATTGAGGTAAGAGAAAAGCTAATAATTGACGAATTATCAGAAACGGAGCAAAATGAGGAAATGGATGAGATGATAAGAACATGCTTCATAGGCTTCACCAAAGTTGAGAAAGTATTATTCTCAAACAATAAATATCCTGGTTATGTAGGTGATAAAAATCTGGATGGAAGTACAGCTCGTATGATGATGTTCAATAAAGGAAAATATATTATTTCATTGATTGTCACTGCTGACACTTCTGTCATAGACCAAAAATTCAATGAATTCACAAACAGTTTCAAAGCGATTGACTAGGCATAAAACAATGTCTTTTAAGCATAGAGGCGGTTACCGTACCTTCGCAGTACGATAACCGCTTTTATTATGCAACAAGACAAACCTACAATCAACCTCACTGTCCCCACTGGATGGGATAAACTGGACGACCACCAGTTGCGCTACGTGTTCGGCCTGTTGGCCCAGGGATTTCCCTCGCCGCAGGTCAAGACCTACTGCCTTTTCCGTTGGACAGGCATGCAGGTCATGCACAAGTACGGCAAGGGATGGTGGTGCAAATTCGCTGACGACGAATTCGTCATCATGGCTGAGCAGGTCAATGCGGCCATCGCTGCACTCGACTGGATTGACTCGCTTCCCTCAAAACCCGTGCGCATCTCACGAATCGGCAAACACCGTGCATTGACTGCTGACTTCCAGGAAGTCCCCTTCGAGACGTTCATCATCTGCGACAACCTCTACCAGGGCTACCTCTCGGCCAAGGAGGACGCGCTGCTTGACGACCTCGCCAGGCAGCTCTATAAGTCCTCCAAGGTGAATCCCACCGAGGCGGAACGCATCGGCGTGTTCTACTGGTTTGCTTCACTCAAGGAGATGTTCGCCCGTCAGTTCAAACACTTCTTCAAGCCCATCAGCAACGCAGGCGATGCTGACGGCAACATGTTTGAACAGACCCGGTCCCAGTACGAGATCCTGTACGAGGCTGTCAACTCGCAGATTCGCGCCCTTACCAAGGGCGACGTCACCAAGGAGAAGGAGGTGCTCGCCATAGACACCTGGAGAGCCCTCACTGAGCTAAACGCTCTCGCTAAAGAATACGATGACTTCAATAAAAAGTACCCGCAGAAATGACAGAGCAATATCCTCAGGGCATCTGGGATGCCTCAGAATATTTTGAGCACCTCACCGCGACTAACCGCCTGGCAAAAAGTGAACGCTTCACCTTCTGCCATGTCAGCGGCTTGGACGGTTTCGAGGAGGCCTTGGCCCATATGCAGCGGACAACCGCCTTCGTGTGCGTCAGCGACATCGCCAATGGCTTTACCGAGTTGAACAACACGCCCCACACCCGTCGAGTGAAGACCGTGTTCCTGGCAAAGCGCCACAAGATTGACGACATGGCGGCACGGACACGCTGCATGGAGACCCTGCGCGAGCTCTTCCGCCAGTACATG
>CACYAW010000158.1 GCA_902772455.1 uncultured Bacteroidales bacterium | reverse complement strand
TGTAACAAAAGGTATAAAAAGACATTGAGTGAAGTATTGCAAAAAGAATGCATCTTTCATGTCTGTGGAATCAATGTAAAACCCATTGATAATAGCACAACCGGATTCATGCTTTATAACTTGATATGCACAACAATTCTGCTTTAGAAATGAATCAGGCAGCTTAAGATTATTTATAATCTTTTGTTTATCTTTTTGTTTCATAACTCTATTTACCTCTAATAACTGTTACTTGAACTTTTGTACGGGTTTGGGTTTGAATATGCTTAATTTGTTCTGCAGTGAGTTTAGCATTACCTGTTTTTAAATCATATAAAATAGGGACGGTTCTTTTGATGTAATAATTTGTTTTTTTAGTCATGTCTATTTTTTTGCTTGGGGTTGATTACGAGGTAGATGGATCTGTATTCGATGCCTGTGATTCGAGAGAGTTGTCTCATGTTTATTCCGCTGCTGATGGCTTTTCGGATGATGAGTTTGCGGTCGTTTTTTGGCATGGTTTTTAGGGTCGTCAGGTCCTCCCCGCAAAGCTGATTCAGGAGTTTACGGGCCTCGCTGTCGGTCATGCGGCCTTGTTCAATCAGGGAATGTGGCTCAATATGCCCGTCGCTGACGTTGAGTACCATTTCGCACAGCTCGTGCCACGGCAGTGCTGCGAAAGGCAGTTGATGTGCACAGATGGGCTGTGCGGGAGGCGTGGACGTGTATTCTCGCCAACTGCTCCATCGATATTGGCTGGGAGAAGTGACCATCTCGGCTTGAACGGGATTTTGATGGATGTAGCGCAGGAGCGTGATGAAATACCCCGTGTCGCCCACAGGCTCACTGCGAAAACGGTCATGGAATAACGGCCCCAGCCGCTCATGTCGCTTGTTGAAATAGCTCACGTAGGACACGCCAATGCGCTTCATCACTGTGCCGATGTCCTCGGCGCCCTCGGCGATGAGCAGGTGGACGTGGTTGTCCATCAGACAATAGGCATGGATGTGGCAGTATGGCGACAATGGCTTGCCCTCATTGTCTTTGGGTGAGGTGACGGCACGCAAAATCTTGAGGAACTTGCCACGGTCTTGATCGTCGGCAAAAATGTCCTGGCGGTCGATACCGCGCAACATCACGTGGTAAACGCCAGTATCGCTATGTTGTCGGCTAGTGCGTGGCATAGTTGGAAGAGTGACAAATGTTAGACCGCAAAGTTAGCCATTTTTAATCAAGAAACAAAATCGGGTGGCTTTTTTAGTACAAAGGGCAGATTGCTCCCTGAAAAAATTACATCAAAAGAACCGTCCCCATTTTACCCCATTTTGCCCTAGAGATTGTTTAATTGTTGATCACTTTTTTGGCTTTTTTATTTTTTGCCTTCTTCCCTTTTTTCTCGTTTTTAGGCAGTTGCCCCGTCTTCACGAGGTACTCGTACTGGGCTTTGGCCATCTGCTCACGGAATTCAGGGCTGCCGTGCAGGGCGCATACGCCGATGCTGGCGGCAACACGGCTGGCATCCACGTCGCTCTGCCAGTGGGCACCCACGATCACGCGGCTCTCACCGTACATCCAGCCACGGGCAAAGATGGTGTCGGCAGCGGCGGGGTTGACCTCGGCCAGCAGCAGGGCGGCGGTCCAGCCACGCATGGTGTGGCCCGAGGGATAGGAGCCTTCACCAGCCAGATCGGCCTCCTCGTCGGTGAGCATCTTGTCCTGGAAACGCTCGAAGGGGCGCTGGCGGTGATAGTAGGCCTTGGGGGCGACGCGCATGGCGTCGGTCGTGGTCAGGCTGGTGAGCGCTTGGCGATCTCGGCGCGCTCGGGGTCCAGACGCTGCTGCTTGCCCCACGAGAAACGCATCATGTCGTTGGCAAACTCGGGGCTGTCGAATGCGGGCGGTGCCGGCAGGCACTTGATGAGGTCAGGCAGTTGTTCTACAGTGAGATAAGGCAGCACTTCGTTCTGTGCGTTCATTGTCATGGCGGCCATAACGGCGGCCAGTACAAATACAAAACTCTTCTTCATAAAAATGATTGTTTAATTAAGTTGTATTTCGAGGCTGCAAAATTACAATAAATATCATTAGTAGGTTATAGCTGGCGCCAAAACAAGGATTTGCTTTGATGCCTTTTTTGTGGCTATTCACGTTATTTAGTGGGTAATTAAGGTTTTTTTTGATGGCTTAGTGTTACCTTTGCGCCACAATTAACTAAAAATAGATTCGATGCTGAACAAGATATTGATGCAGATTCCTGTGGCCGCACCCGACACGGTGGCTGCCAACAAAATCAAGGAGGCCACCAATGTGGTGACGTCTCAGGTGGATTCGCTGGCGACCAAGTTGCATCCCGACTCGATTGCGGCGATGACCCCCGGCAAACTCGTTGACCGTTTCAAGTATCTGGACTTGGGCAGTCTGGTGACCTCGCTGTCGAGCCAACTGGTCTCGCTGGCTCTGCGCATCCTGGCGGCCATCCTGATTTTCTACGTCGGCAAGTTCATCATCAACAAGATTCACAATGTGGTGCGTGCCATCATGGTCGCCAAGGGCTTTGACCGCTCGTTGACGTCGTTCCTGCTGTCGTTTATACGCATCACGCTGCTGTTCCTGCTCATCATCACCGTCATCGGCGTGCTGGGCATCGAAACGAGTTCGTTCATCGCCATCTTTGCCAGTGCCGGTGTGGCCATCGGCATGGCATTGAGCGGCACGTTGCAGAACTTTGCCGGCGGTGTCCTTATCCTGCTGCTGAAGCCCTACAAGGTGGGCGATTACATCGAGTTCGGAGAGTTGAAGGGCACGGTTAAGGAAATCCAGATATTCAACACGGTCATCAATACCTATAACAATGACCGCATCGTCATCCCTAATGGCGGTCTGGCCACCAGTTCGTTGAAGAACTTCAGCGCCGAGCCTTACCACCGCGTGGAGTGGCGCGTGGGCATCAGCTATGGCGACGACGTGGATGTAGCCCGCAAGGTGGCCCTCGACATCCTGACAGCCGACGAACGCATCGTTCATACCGATGCCGACGTCAAGGAGACCGAACAACCCGTGGAGGAGAAACCGCAAGAGGAGGAGAAGGCCGAGCCGTGGTGGAAACGCCTGTTCCACTGGCACCGCCGTCGTGCCGAAGAACTGCGCGAGGAACATGAGGCGAAACTTGCCGCTTTGCTGCCTAAACCCAACTACACGCCTAGCGTGAATGTCGAAAGCCTGGACGAGAGCCAGGTGACGCTCATCGTGAGGGCATGGACCGAAATCGCCAACTATTGGGGAGTGCTCTATGACGTGAACGAGCAGCTTTACAAGCAGTTGCCAAAGCATGGCATACGCTTCCCGTTCCCGCAGATGGATGTACACGTGAACAGTTGACCCTGCGGGGCTAATGCGAATTTCGCGAATTAAACTAATTTTCAAATTGATTATTATGTCATTGTTGCTGTATCCTAAAGAGTCATATGATATCACGGGATGTTTATTAAAAGTTTACAATGGGTTGGGTTCCGGTTTCCTGGAGGCTGTTTATCAAGAGGCATTGGAGTTGGAATTTAGATCGGCGGGTATTCAGTATAAGCGTGAGGTGCCACTACAAATTCATTGTAATGGAGTATTGCTCAAGAAACAGTATTTTGCCGATTTTGTTTGTTATGACAAGATTATTGTGGAACTGAAAGCCGTCTCTCAAATTGCTGATATTCA
>CACYAW010000157.1 GCA_902772455.1 uncultured Bacteroidales bacterium | reverse complement strand
GAAACTCTATCGACATGCGCCTTTTTTGACGACAAAACTAAGAGTTCCTATATTTGCGAGTGCAAACATAGGAACTCGGCGAAGCCAAATTAAACAAAAATTATACAATACGACATTGTTTAATTTCTTGCGCGAAGCGCGATTCCATTTGCAACGAATGAAATATGACACACCCTCAACGTAACTGGAGAACATTTCTATTTTTATTAACGATACTGCAAACCAAAGAATATGACGGTTATAGTAAATAAGTCCAAAATCAGAATTTTCAATGGAGCCAGAGTCGGTGATGCGGTTCTGCGTTGGGCTGTGCGCAACAGATTGGACATCAGCCAGGTGTCATCATTACAAGTTACCGACAAATGGGGGCACATATTAGATAACCAAGCCCCGCTGAGAGATAATCAAATTATAAAAATAATAAACCTGTGACATTATGAAAAAGTATTTCTTATCAGTCGTGACTTTAGTGTTTGTCTCGATTTTTAGTATTGCTCATGGTGAGACCGTGAGGATTTTGTCAACCAACGATATGCATTCGGCGATTGAGAAGATGCCTCAAATCGCTGCAATCGTTGACAGTCTCCGGGCAATTGACCCGTTCCTGCTGGTTCTGTCGGGTGGAGACAACCGCACAGGTAATCCTTACAACGACCTGTATGAGCCAGTTTCCTATCCCATGGTCTCGATGATGAACCTCATCGGATTTGATGCCTCAGCCCTGGGCAATCATGAGTATGATTCAGGTGTAAAGGGTCTTGCAAAGGTGATCTCATTGTCCAATTTCCCGTATCTTGCCGCCAACATCAGTTGTCCTCCCGAGACCGGTATTCAAGTGGTTCCCTATCAGATTTTCAATGTCAAGGGCATTAAAGTCGGCGTGCTCGGCATCACTCAGGTGGGAGATGGCCACATCCCAGATACCCACCCCGACAACGTGAAGGGATTGACCTTTCAGATGCCCGAGGAGGTGATTCCACAGTACAAATGGCTCACTGAGGAGTGCGATGTCAATGTGTTACTGACCCATGTGGGCTTTGACGTTGATATCGAGTTGGCTAAGCAATTCCCCTACTATGACCTCATCGTGAGCGCTCACACCCACACCCAGCTCGAAGGCGGTGAGATTCACAATGGCGTGCTGATTACCCAAAACGGCTACCAGTTGCCTCGTGTCACCCTTACCACCCTGGAGGTTGAAAACGGCAAAGTGGTGAGCAAGAAAGCCGAGAACATCTTTCTGGACAAATTCACAAAACGCAGCGAAGCCGCCGAAGCGCTGCTCAAACATTTCAAGAACAGTCCAGAGATGGAACGCGTGGTGGGTCAGATGCTGAGTGACATCAAGGGTTATGACGCCCTGGGTGTGATGATGACCGATGCGTGGGCCGAGGAGTGCAATTGCGACATCGCCTTAGAGAACTATGGTGGCGTGCGCTATGATTTCTTCCCCGCAGGCCCCATCACGGTGAAAGATATCCTAAACCTCGACCCGTTCCTGAACAGTCCCGTAGTCATGAACCTGAGCGGCAAGGAACTCCATGACATGCTCATCGCATGCTTCAAGGCCGACCGCAACCGCTTCCCCATCACCAGCGGATGTACTGCCGTGGTCACCTATACTGACTCCACCAAAAATGCTATCAAGAAATTGGAGCTTTTTGACGCAAACGGCAAGAAACTCAATATGAAGAAGAAATACCGTGTGGTGACCAACAACTATGTGGCTTCGATCGCCGACTCGCCCCGTGAAGACCAGGGTGTGCGCGGCGACGTGACCACCAGCGACCTGATCACGCACTGGCTCGAGAAGAAGGGAACTGTTGACTATCAAGGCCGCTCCAGCTTCACCGAGAAGTGGTAACCGCCTAGTCGATTATCCAAACCTTAGCAAAAATGGGGTTGTTGCAAAACTCATTTGACACAACTATAAATCGGCCTACGGCCGAGAACCTTTAGCTTCTATGTTGCAATCCAAGTTTTAGCTTTACTTTTAACAATCTTTATGCTTGGCTCGGATTATTGTATTACCTTTGTCCT
>CACYAW010000156.1 GCA_902772455.1 uncultured Bacteroidales bacterium | reverse complement strand
TCGGAGAGCATGTCGATGCTCCAAACGGGGTCGAAAGTGAGTTCCACATCGACTTTTTTCACGCCTATGATGGCTTGCACGCGGTTACGCACTTCGGCAGGCAAGGTCTCGGCCACAGGACAATTGGGTGCGGTCACCGTCATCACAATCTTCACATTGCCTTCTTCATCCACTTCGATGCCATAAATCAGGTGCAGCGTCCAGATGTCGACAGGGATTTCAGGGTCGTAGATGGTCTTCAAGACCGAAATGACGGTCTCTTTCAGGGTGTTGATTTCTTCCTGTGTCATGATTGTCCCTCCTTCAGTTTAAATGCCTCTGCATAAAGCAGCATTTGTTTCAGCATGGCCAAGAGGCCGTTGGAGCGCGTGGGCGACAAATGCTCTTTCAGCCCGATCTCATCCAAAAACGAGAGGTCGGCGGCAAGGATATCTTCTGGCCTCTGTCCAGAGAACACCTTTATTAATAGGTTGACGATGCCCTTGGTGATAACCGCGTCGCTATCGGCACTGTAATACACCTTACCGTCTTTCAACTCGGCATTGAGCCAAACACGCGATTGGCAACCATTGATGAGATGTGCCTCATCGCGGTATTTGTCATCGATAATGGGGCACTCCTTCCCCATCTCTATCAGCATGGCGTAGCGGTCCATCCAGTCGTCGAACATGGAGAAATCCTCTACGATGCTATCTTGTATTTCCTTTATAGTCATATTCTGAGTTTTGCGGGCGCAAAAATACAAAAAAGAAAGGCAACCCAAATGGATTGCCTTTCCTTTTTTGCATCGGTTTGTAGAGACGCAAAATTTTGCGTCTCTACAAGATCAACCGATTGTCATTTATTGCATGACAGTGACGCGCTTGACGATCACACCGTTTTCAGTGTAGATGCGCACCATGTACATACCAGCGTTGAACTGGCTCATGTTCAAGGTGTAGACATTGGCATTGAGTTCGGTGTCGAAGACCACCTGGCCGAGGACGCTCACCACGGTGATGCGGCTCATACCATTGGCCTCGATCGTCACGTTGTCCTTCGTCGGGTTAGGATAGAGGGCAACATTGTCGCTGTTCTCGCCGACTGCATCAACGTAAGCGCTCACATAGTTGTGAGTCGGGTCATCGGCAGCCAGAGCAGGAGCAGATTCGCAACCATCGCTGTACACGGCAGTCACCTGGTAGTAGTAAGTACCAGCGGTTTCAGGTGTGTCGAAGTACTCGTAGAGGGTTTGACCAGCCTCAGCAACCTCACCAATTTGAGTGTAGGTGCCATTGGCATCGTCAGAACGATACACGTTGTACTTCACGATGCTAGCGCGGTTCCTCATGACAGGAGTCACAGTCTCAGCAGCATTGAGTGTCAGGTTACCACTGTAGGCAGGAGCAATAGCGCTTTGGTCACCACTCAAGGTAATCAGTCTCTCGCTGCCCTTTGCACCGCCATCAACATAGGCTTGGATGAGCCACATCGTGCCAGTCAAACCTAAGTTGGCTAGATCATCCCACTGACCGCCGAGCTCTGCCCAGCGATTGTCAGGTGTACCAGCGATATCATCCATACCAGCAGCAGGATGCGAGCAGGTCACGCAATCACTATGGAAGGTCACCCACAGATCTTGTGTACCATCGATGAGAACCGAATTGTCAAGTTCGATATCCATCCATTCAAACGCATTGCTGGGTACGTTGAAGGTCTTCGAGGAAGCAGGAGTGCCTTGCGGAGTAGTACCACCAAGATAAATGTTGGCTGTCACATCACCATGTTGTGTAGCGGAGAAGCCAGATTCATCAACTTGGAAGAATCTCACCTTAGTCAAGTGACTATTCACATACTCGCCAAGAGCACTAACAGGTACTCTCATACCCCATGACATCGGTACGCCTTGACCAGCACCAACAATAGTTACCGTTTCAGGTTCATCAATACCATAGGTCAACCAGCCACTTGCACCAGGAGGTGTAGGTTCAGTGCCCCACCAAATTCTCACTTGGTCGGTGGCACCGATAGCCTCGGCATGGATAGGATCGCCAGGTTCGCAGGTAGGTGGAACATCACCTTCGCACTCTTCGCAGCTCATGGCATAGTAGAAGTTGTTGCTCGGGAG
>CACYAW010000155.1 GCA_902772455.1 uncultured Bacteroidales bacterium | reverse complement strand
ATACGGTGCAGACGTGACCTCGGTCATCCGCCTGAAGACCGTCAAGAAAGAAGGTGAAGGCTGGAGCGGCAATTTCTCGGCCTCATACCGCCAAGGCAAAGAATACTACGCCAACGTCAATGCGGCCCTGAACTACCGCCTGCGCAACGGCATGGACTTCTTTGCCCGTGGTTACCTAAACGATAATAATTTGGCGATTGATGCGACAGCTCAGGACCAATTGCAGGCCTCCTCAAGGTGGGACTACAAGAAAGATGCATCCTGGCTTTTCAGAATGAAGTATTATTTTGCTGACTTGGGCTGGAACTGGGAAATTAATGATCACCATTCGGTGGGCCTGACCTACACGGCCTTCAATTACATCGGCAACAGCATCACTCGACGTGAGATGGACGAGCAGACGTGGCGAGACGGTATGCTTGTTGACGGTGGTCACAGTATGACGAATACAGTGGAAAAGCCACGCATGAGACACACGGTGAATGCCTACTATGTCGGAAGCATTGGCAAATGGAACATCGACTTCAGCGCAGACTTCTATCAAGCTGAGTCACTTAAAAACATGGAAGGCGGCACAGAGGGCTCGACCATTGTCAGCAGCCAAACGAATTCCAATGATTGCCTATTGGCCGAAAAACTGGTCATCACAGCACCTGTGCCTAAAGGGAACTTAACCTTTGGCGAAGAAGCCTCCTCGGTGCATCGCACTCATGATTTCATTCAGAGTGGATTTTCGGCCGATAGTCATGTGAAACAAGAGACGTCAATCTGGTCCCTGTTTGCCAGCTACTCGTTGCAACTGGGCAAATTCTCGATGAACACAGGCCTGAGATGGCAAAATGAGTATAGTATTTATGACATCGACGGCCAACGCAATGATGAGATGAGTCCTGACTATTCAGTACTGATTCCACGTGTATCGCTGGCTTATAACTCAGAGAATTGGCAGCACCGATTGTCTTATAACTGCTCTCGTTACAATCCACAGTATAGCCTGCTGTCTTCTTCGGTCAATTATCGCAGTAAGTATGAATATGACACGGGCAATCCACTCTTGCAACCGCAGACCCATCACAATTTCTCGTTGTCTTCCTCATGGAAGTGGATAAACATAGAAGCTTACTATCAATATCACAAGAATAGCATACGCTCCTTCCAGACGGCTTATGACGACGTAAATCATCCCGGCGTAGTCATCATGGACTACCGCAATACGCCCAAACAGGAGTATTATGGCATTACATTAAATTTCACGCCAAAATTGGGTATTTGGCAGATGAACTATTCGGCAGACCTCTATTTTTGCAACGATGACGTCTATCCGTTGGGCATCACCCACAAGTGGAACGGGCTAATTGCCGTTCTAACGCTTGACAACACCTTCACGTTGCCACACTCATGGCTGTTGAACGTCAAGGGTGGTTTCATTCCTTACAATGAATCAGGCCCCTGCCAGACCGAGGCCAATGGCTACCTGAATCTGCGTTTGGGCAAACAGTTCCTTAAGGACAAAAGTTTGAGTGTTGCCATCCTTGCTAATGATATTTTTAAAACAAATTACATGGAGCGAGTTGCCTATGGCGGCATCAACATCCGCACCCAGTACCACGAGTATCAAGACAAGCGACGCGTCGGCATCGACATTTCATGGCGATTCAACGCTACCCGCAGCCGCTACAAGGGCAGCCACGCCGGCCAAGACGAGCGCAACCGCCTATAGAAACTAACGCACAAAAATATCTTCAATACCGAGTTCAGCCGAGGGTGGCACAATGCACCCTCGGCTGACTCTTAATTTTTCAAGTGTATAAAGAAGAACCGCCAAACGGTTGATGAGCAACCATCCAGCGGCTCTTGCTGTGATTCCTATAGGTTTGATTTTATTACAGCACATTACAGAAACACAAATAACGTGAGTTCGGCGAAATAGTTGATCGAAATTCAGTGCGTTAGCAACTCCCCCTCTAAGATTAGAGGGGGCCAGGGGGCGTTGATGCCACCGATGACGATAATCTGTCGCAGTAGCACGAACGCCCCCGCCCTACCGCTCCGAAGCTGTGTCATAATTCAAGCCTGTATTAATGTCCGTGCTACGCACGGAGAAATTAAATAAAAATCTATATAAAAATCAAACAAAATAAATTTTCA
>CACYAW010000154.1 GCA_902772455.1 uncultured Bacteroidales bacterium | reverse complement strand
AGAGCGAAGCGGAACCCCTGTGAACGATGTAATAATAAAATGATTAGCCCCCTTGGGGGCGACAGACGAGAGCATATTTCTGCCGCCCCGATGGGGCTTGACTTATGGCGGTGGCGATTGTCACAGGGGTTCCGTTCGGCTGCGCCTCACTTCACCCCTGCCTAAACTCCATCGCCCCGACGGGGCTTGAAAAACCGCCCTCATTGTCAGCACCGAAGGTGCAAGCGGCTCGAAGAGTCGCAAGTGAATCAAACCCCAGGTGAGTGCCTCGTAGAGGGACGAAACCTGGGAACACGACACCACCACCCCAATCCGTGCCTCGAAGAGGGACAATTACGCGCTTCACTCTACCTCCGTCTAAATCTTGGTCAGCCCTAACGGGCTTTCCCACAAGTGTTTTCGCATCATAGCCGCAACCGGACGTGACGGCTGTGCATTTAAAGTTCCTCTTCGAGGCACTTGCTGCTCTGCCCGTTTGTGACCAAGCGGCGCACCTCTTCGAGGTTGCTTGCATGGTCCTTCGAACAAAGTCGCATCTTCGATGCGCCAAGCGTCTTCGACGCTGGCAATGAGGACGGTATCGCGGACGCCACATGTGGCGTCCCTACACTGGACAGCGTAATCATTACTCAAAAAATACCTCGTGAAACAAGAAATAATCCGTTTAATCCGTGAAATTTGTTGTTTTAATTCATCATTCATCATTCATAATTCATAATTGAATATGTCCGTGAAATTCGTTGTTTTAATTCATCATTTCTAATTCATCATTGAATATGTCCGTGAAATTCGTTGTTTTATCTCCCATTCCTAATTCATCATTCCTAATTCATAATTGAACTGTGGCCCCCCCTAAAACGTAATTGTTTCTCCAATTTCCCCACATTCAAAATCGAAGTGCGATTTTTTCCACTGAATAATGTTGAGTTGCGGAGAGAAAAGAGTTATCTTTGCCCTTGCAAGTTGAAGAGGACGCGAGCTCTGCTGAGGAGCAACTCGCCAGCAATAGACTTGCCACGTTATACAATAACGCAAGAGGGCTGGCAAATGATTGCCCGCCCTCTAGTTATTGGTAATGTGCCCATGGCTAAGAAAACCTTTTCCCACAATTGGCAATACAAAAAGACAAAAGGGAGACCGAAGTCTCCCGGAGATCAACTAATTTTGTATTGCAAATGTATAAACAGTTAACCTCGGAGCAAAGGTACGTCATTTCTGCCTTACTCAAAAGAAAAGTGAGCAAAAAAGAGATCGCCAAAGAGATTGGGGTCTCGGTGTCAACGATTTACCGTGAGATTAAACGCAACGGCAACAGCAGGGGCGGTTATTCGCCTGGCCTTGCCCACGAGATGGCCATGGAGCGCCGGGAGCGCATAGTCACCAATTCATCTGTCAAGCCGGATGTCAGGCGCGAGGCCCTGAGACTATTGACGGGCGAGCAATGGTCGCCGAAGCAGATCTCCGGCTATCTGGCGCTGCAAGGCAAGCGCATATCCCACGAGAAGATCTATCAGATGATAAGGCAAGACAAGTCGGGAGAACTTGCCGGCCACACGCGCCACGGGATGAAATACCGGCGCCATACCCATCGAATCAGACCGACCAAGGCCACCAACATACCCAACAGAGTGAGCATCCACGAACGGCCGCCAGAGGCCGACGGCAGCCGTTTCGGCGATTGGGAAATGGATTTGATCATCGGCAAGGAAGGGAAAGGAGCTATATTGGTCCTGGCCGAGCGCAAAACCAACTACTTCATCATGAAAAAGTTGCCGCTTGGCAAAAGACCGGAAGGAGTGGCTCGCGAAGTGTATCTCGCATTGTTGCCGTACAGGAACCATGTGCTGACGATAACCACCGACAACGGAAGTGAATTCTCTGACCATCAGAAAATCGCACGACTATTGCAGACTAAGGTTTACTTTGCCGACAGCTATTGCTCCTGGCAGAAAGGAGCCGTAGAAAACACGAACAAACTCATCAGACAATATATCCCAAAAGGCGCCGATTTCAGCAACTTTACAGGACGAAAAATCATGGAAATACAAAAGAAAATCAATCGCAGACCGAGAGAAAAACTGAACTTCTCTACGCCAAAAGATGAGTTTTCAGATTAATCAATTAATTTTGCACTTGCCAGTTGACTCTGCGTTGGAAGAAATAGTGGGGTGGGGTTTGTAAATGTGGGAAACAATTTGTAAATTTGCTTTTTAAAAGCATTGAACATAATTAACCTCTAAAAACAGTACTTGTCATGACTAAAAAGATGATCCCGGATAGCGAGTTGATTATCAACAGCGACGGCAGCGTTTTCCATCTGCATCTGCTTCCCGAGCAATTGCGTGACAACATCATCGTGTGTGGTGATCCAGGCCGCGTGAACATGATTGCGTCTTACTTCGACACGCAAGACTTTGAGGTGTCGAGCCGTGAGTTCCACACCATGACGCCCTGGCCAATGTGGACTTTGCCACTCGCTTGCCTCGCGAGGAGCACCGCACCCTCAACATCGTTCGCATCGGCACTTCGGGCGGTCTGCAGCCCTATGTTCCCGTGGGCACTCCTGTGATTGCCGCAAAGGCGTTAGGTTTTGATGGTGTGCTCAACTACTATGCAGGGCGCAACGATGTGGCCGACCTCGACTTTGAGCATGCGTTCTGCGACTTCGTGAAGTGGAACCCGCTATTCTGCAAGCCCTATGTGGTGAATGCCGACCCCACCTTGGTGGAGCGCATTGGCCGCGACGACATGGTGCGCGGTTACACCATCTCGGCAGTAGGTTTCTATGGCCCGCAGGGTCGCGAAGTGCGTCTGCCGCTGGCCGAGCCTGAACTCAATCATCGCATCGAGCAGTTTGAGTAT
>CACYAW010000153.1 GCA_902772455.1 uncultured Bacteroidales bacterium | reverse complement strand
AGCGAGGCACAATGGCAAGAGATCCTTGCCGATGACGAGTGCCGTGAACTTTATACCCTGATGGCGAAGGTCAAGAGCACTGCCCCGTCGCCCGAGGTGAGCGGGGAGACCATCGATGCCGAATGGCAACGTCTGGCCCGGTCGCAACGTCCTCGCGCCGCCATCATCCCCATGTGGCGCAAGGTAGCAGCAACCGCCGCGATTGCTTTGGCTCTCTTCGGAGTCTCCTATGCTGCCGTCAAGACAGGCTTCTTCGGCCTGCAAAAGCAAACGACAGAGGAAACAGCCGTTGTCAAGCCTGAAACCCCTGCCGTCACCGCCGATGCGACTCCAGAAGCCATTGAGCAAGCGACCGACACGCTAACTGTCATGGCCGAGCCCCAGCTCTATGACAACGTACCGCTGGAGCAGATGCTGGCCGAACTCGCTGCCTATTACCATGTTGATGTGGAATACCGCAGCGACGATGTGCGCTCGTTGCGTCTCTACTATGAGTGGGAGCCGGACTATTCCCTCGACATGGTCGTGGACATGCTGTCCCACTTCGAGTCGCTCAGCATCTCTCGTGAGGGTAACAAACTCATTGTTGAATCAGCACAGGAGGGCAAGTGATGAAAAGACTTTTTACCATGATACTATTGCTGTGCTCATTGGCAGGCATAGCACACGCGCAGCGCATCACCCGCAACTTCCAGAACGTGTCGATGAGCGATGCCTTGAAGTACATCCAGCAGCAGACAAGCAACCACAAGATCGTGTTTATCTACAACGAACTGGAGGATTTCACTGTTACCACCCATGTCAAGAACAAACCTGTTCCTGATGCCATTCGACAGATTATTGGTTTCTATCCCATCCAGATGATCCTGGGCGAAAATAACGATATCTATGTGGAATGCATCCACAAGACCGAGCACCGCTTCAAGGGCTTGGTTGTTGACGAGAACAATCTGCCGTTGCCCTACGCCAACGTCACCCTGCTCAACCCTGCCGACTCGACGATGGTGGGCGGCGGTGTGACCAACGAGAGTGGCCGCTTCGTCATCCCCAACGACCACGGCAAGGTCATCGCCCGCATCACCTACGTCGGCTACAAAACCGCCTATCGCCAGTGCTCCCGCGACAACATCGGCACCATCAAGATGCAACCCGACCAGTTCGCGCTCAATAACGTCATCATTGAAGGCTCAAGAATCCACCACGATGCCACTGGGTACACAATAAACCTCCGTTCATCAGATATTGCCAAAGGCAAACAGGCATCTGATATGCTGGCTTTTCTTCCAGGCGTCAGCAAAGAGGGAGACACATATAAAATCAATGGTTTACAGGCGAGCGAAATCTATGTAGATGGCGTCAAACTCACCTCTAAAGATGAACTCAAGAGCTTACCCGCCGACATGATAGACAAGGTAAAGGTCAATTACCTCGCTGGAGTCAGCCAAAACGCGGCCGATACAGGCGGGACCATCGAAATCACACTGCATAAACCTGCCGAGGGCGGGTATTATGGGTCGCTGAGTGCCGGCACAAGGTTTCAATTCGGACAAAAGGGCATCGACGATGAAAACCTTGATGGTGTCATCTACTACCGCCACAAGAACTTGAGCATCTATGATAACTTCTCGATACGTGGATTTCAATATCAAGAGACGGCCATACAGTCCATCTGGGACCAACCCCAAGATAGGCTCACAACACTTGATGAAGTAGTGAAAACCCCTGGGCATAATTTCAGGAACCGATTGAGCCTTACCCAGCAGTTCAACGAGAAGAGCTCATTGGGCGGCAGCTACGCCATCCAGACGTTCAAGAACAAGGTTCATACCGTGGATGAGGGCGAAACGGGGATTTCCTGGATTGACCAGAGAAATAATTGGCTTGATCAAGAGCTCACAGTGAAGTACAACACCGCCCTGAGCCAGCGTGGGACCACATTAGAGGTGATTGGTGACTATTATAACCGCCAGCATGATAGCAAGTCGAGGTACAGCTATCATGAGAATACTGGCGGTGCATCCAAGGATAAGACCTCGCTGGACATGTACAAGTTTTCGGTAGATCTGACCGATCCTCGCAGTCAAAAGTTGACATGGAATTATGGAGCATCTATCCGATACATCACAACGAAATATACCCCGTCGGTTTTCGCCATTGACGCCACCGACCGTTTCCAGAC
>CACYAW010000152.1 GCA_902772455.1 uncultured Bacteroidales bacterium | reverse complement strand
GAACTTTTTCTGACGACTTTTACTTTTAATTGCCATATCTTATTCCTCCTCAGTTTTAAGGGCCGTCATCAGGGTGAACTTGTTCATCTTGATGGTCTGGAGGTTATCCATAACCACGTTCACCACGCTGTAAGGCGTTGTCTGGTCGGCCTTGATTGCAATACCTGTACCTTTCACTACAGCTTCCTGAAGTTCATCATCGATGGAGTTATAGGCAGCCTTAACCCACATCTGGAACTCATTTGGCTTGTTAGGATCTTCATTCATGTCGATAGGAACGCCTGGTCCTGCCTCGAGAGCTTTGTCTCGCTGGTCGGTCGGCATATTTAACCATTCCTTCATTCTGGTAATGGGCACACCAAAGGCGTTGCACTTTGAGAATGTAGTCAGCTCCTCGGGTGTGAACTTGATGTTTGCACCGGGATGGAGACTGTTGTATTGATCTGCCATGTTCTGCAACATATTGGCACGAACATTCTCACTACCTTTTCTCTTGTTGTCTGTCGAGTCTTGGCTACCGAGCACTTCAAGGTAAACCTTGCCCTCGGGGCTGACAAGCACTGACAACAGGTTAGCTACAGGAACCTTTTCCTCCGAAACTGATGGAGGCGTGATCACTTGCACGGGTTCCTTCTGAAGGAATGTAGAAGTCAACATGAAGAAAGTCAACAAAAGCACGGTCACATCGGACATAGCAGTCATGTCGATGCGCGTCTCTTTCTTTTTAATTTTGACTTTTCCCATATTTCTAAATTACCTTAATCTGTTTTTTAAGTTAATTATTAAAACAGGTGCTAACCTCAAGAATTAGTGATTAGCTGAGAAGGTTGCAACGGTTGAGAAACCAATCTCGTCGATAGCATAGGTCATGTTATCGATCTTGTTGGTGTAGAAGTTGTAAGCGATAAGGGCGAGGGCAGCGGTTGCGATACCGAGGGCGGTATTCACAAGTGCTTCCGAAATACCGGTTGACAGCTCGGTCGAGTCAGGAGCACCCGAAGCGGACAGAGCCTGGAACGACTTGATCATACCCAACACAGTACCGAACAGACCGATCAGGGTACCCAGGGTGGTCAGGGTTGCCAGCACGGGCAGGTTCTGCTGCAGAGCGGGCATCTCCAGTGCGGTAGCCTCCTCGAGGGTTGCCTGGATAGAAGCCACCTTCTGCTCCTTGCTCAGGATGGTGTCTTTCTCCATCTCTTTGTACTTCTGGAGGGTAGCATAAACCACAGCACCTACAGTACCTTTCTGCTTGCGGCAGAGGTCCTCAGCCTTAGCGATGTCACGGTTGCGCAGAGCAGCCTTCACGTTCTCGACGAACTTGGTGGTGTTACCACTGCCCTTAGCCTTAGCCAGAGCAATCCAACGCTCGATAGCGAGCACAACTACCACGAGGAAGCAGGTAATCAGCACAGGCACAACTACACCGCCCTTGTAAACGGTACCCATGAGGTTGATGGGAACGTCCTTGGTAGCATCCTTGAAGTTACCTACGTAACCCAGACCAAAGATGTAGAATAAAACTGCTAAGATAAAGCAACGCGCTCTTGATACCACTAACGTTGCTGCTCACTTCTTTCTTGGCAGCGGTCTGTGGCTTCTGAATGTTTGTTTGTTCAGCCATAATTTAAATTAGTTTAAAAAATGAATTAATAAAATTTTTAATTTAGTTATTAAAGTTATGTTCGTTTCTCACATCTCAGCGTGTTGATTTGCCAGCGCAAGATAAACGCAAGTTACTGACAAACAACAATTTTGGCGGCAATTGGCTTATCCCTGGGGTATCCAAAGCAGCCATTTTGCCTAAAAAATTAACGCAAATTTATCACAAATATTTGAAAACACCGCATTTCAAACGATTTTTTTCATCTTTTTTTATTAACAAGAGCAGATTGCCAAGGGAAATTCAATTCTTTTTTATACCTTTGCACACACATTATTAAATATAATATCACCAAATCCTATTATAACATGGCAATTGTTAGACTCAAGAAGGGTTTTGACATCCACTTGCTGGGAGCGATACAAGGCGACGACATCGCCTTCACGCCGCCAGCTCGCAGTGTTGCTGTCGTTCCCGACGATTTCCACGGGATCATACCCCGCATGGAAAAGAAAGAGGGTGAGCACGTCACGGCCGGCGAGCCCCTCTATCACGACAAGAATGATGAGACCATCAAGGTGGTGGCGCCAGTCAGCGGAACGGTAAAGGAGGTGCGCCGCGGTGAGCGACGTCACATCGACGCCATCGTCATCGCGCCCGACCACGACGACCGCCAGACAGTGAAGCACGACCTGAGCGGCAATGCGCTCGACGTGCTGGTGGCCTCGGGCTTGTGGCCGATGCTCAGGCAGCGCCCCTATGACGTGGTGCCCGCGACCAGCGTGCGCCCCCGCGACATTTTCGTCACCGCTTTTGACTCCGCACCGCTGGCACCCGACTTGGATGTGGTGCTCGGCGACAAGCGTCAGTACATCGGCAAGGGTGTTGAGGTATTGAACAAATTGACTGATGGCAAGGTGTACATTGGCTTGCGCGAGGGACAGAGTATTGATGCCCCTGGCGCCGTGGTGAATACCTTTGCTGGTCCCCACCCCGCCGGCAACGCCGGTGTGCAGGTTGCCAACACGGTGCCTGTCAACAAGGGCGAAACGGTGTGGACGCTCGACATCGTGACGCTTGCCCGCATCGGCGAGCTGTTCACCACCGGAATGGTGAGCCACGACACTGTGGTCGCCGTCGATGGCGAGATGGTGCAGCAACCCGGCTACGTCAAGACGATCATGGGTGCCGACCTCGAGACTGTGCTCAAGAACCGATTGACCAATGTGGCCCACAGCCGCATAATCTGCGGCAACGTGCTCACGGGTGTGAAGGTCGAGAAGGATGGCTGGCTTCGTGCCCCATACCGCCACATCACCATCATCCCCGAGAACAGCAAGCCTGACGAATTCATGGGATGGGCATCGTTCAGCCCCAGCCGTTTTTCGATTTACCGCACCTTCACCACGTGGCTTAGGGGATTAAAGAAACCCGTCAGCATGGACAGCCGCATCAAGGGCGGCGAGCGGGCAATCGTGCGCACCGGGGAATATGACGCGATGCTGCCTATGGACATTTACGGCGAGTTCCTCATTAAGGCCATCATCAGCGGCGACATCGACAAGATGGAGCAACTGGGCATTTATGAGATTGCACCCGAGGACTTCGCCCTGGCCGAGTTTGCCGACACCAGCAAGCTTGAGCTGCAGCGCATCGTGCGGGAAGGTCTGGACAAGCTGCGGGCCGAGATGTCTTGATGCCCCTCTAGACCATAATGACAAGAAACAAAAACGCTATTCAACAATATCATTGAAATGAAAGCATTACGGAATTTCATGAACAAGATCGAGCCCACGTTCCGTCCTGGCGGCAAACTGGCTAAGCTGGAGTCGGTCTATGACGGCATGGAGACGTTCTTGTTCACGCCCAACGCCACATCGCGGTCGGGCGCCCACATCCACGACGGCAATGACCTGAAGCGCACCATGATCACCGTGGTGGTCGCCCTGATACCGGCATTGCTGTTCGGCATGTACAACATCGGCTACCAGCACTATCTGGCCATCGGTGAGTCATCCACTGGCTGGTTCACGATGTTCCTCTACGGTCTGCTGGCACTGCTGCCCGTGATTGTAGTGAGCTATGCCGTGGGTCTGGGCATCGAGTTTATCAGCGCACAG
>CACYAW010000151.1 GCA_902772455.1 uncultured Bacteroidales bacterium | reverse complement strand
TGTGTATATAGAGTGTATGACAGACAGGAAACGACAAATCGAACGGCTGTTCAAGCAGCATTACCGGGCCATGTTCAGGCTGGCCAGCATCCTCTTGCAAGACGAAGAGGAGAGCATGGATATCGTGCATGATGTCTTTGCCAGGCTGCTTGCCGACCGCCGTCCGCTGCAGGAGGCGACCGCCGAGGTGTTCCTGCTGTCATGCGTGCGCAACCTGTGCTTGAATGTGATGCGTGACCGCAAGATCGATGAACGGGCCCGACAACTCCTGATGCTGGAGAGTGAGGTTTCCAGCCGTGAAGCAGAGGACATCGAAGCCGAGATCAGCGCGCTGCATCAAGGTGTCGCCGACCTGGAGCCACCCGTGTGCCGCGAGGTCATCGTGTTGCATTACCGTTACGGGCTCACCTTCCGCGAGATTGCCGATCGGTTGAACGTGAGCGAGACCACCGTTTACAAGCATCTGCGCAGCGCACTAGACCAACTTCGTTTAACATTAACACCACCAGAGCGATGAACAAGACCGAACAACTGTTGAAGATGCTTGAGCATCCCGAGCAACACACCGAGCGGCAGTGGCAGGACATCCTTGCCGACGATGAGTGCTGCGAACTCTACTCGTTGATGGCCAAGACCCGCAGCGCCCTTGCCAGCGAGCAAGCCAACGAGAGACTGAGCGACGAGATGATTGACGCGCAGTGGCAACGCTTGGCTGGGGAGCAGCATGAGCGGGCCGTCATCGTGCCCCTGTGGCGCAAGATCGCCGCCGCAGCCGTTGTGGTAATCGCTTGTGTGGGCATCGCCATTGCAGCAGTGCATACTGGCTTTTTCGGCCTCAGGCACAGCGAAAACCAGCCCGAGAAGGTCGTCCAGCAAGGCAATAACCCAGAGAATACCGTCACCGATGAAGCGCTGGCACCCTCGCCCGACACCTTGTCGATGGCTGCCGGACCCCGCCTGTTTGAGGAAGTGCCGCTGGAGCAGGTGCTCGCCGAACTCGCTGCCCACTATGGCGTGGAGGTGGAGTACCGCTCGGACGACGTGCGGTCGTTGCGCCTGTTCTATCAATGGGAGCCGGAATACTCACTGGACAAGGTGGTCGAGATGCTCAACAGCTTCGATGCCATCTCCATCCGGCACGAGGGTAACCAGCTGGTTGTGGAATCGAAAAACCTGAAGTAACCCTACCCATGAAGCGAACCATCACATTGCTCATGTGCATGGCGTATGCCCTGCTGCTCACGGCTGTTGCACAAAGTATCACGCACACCTTCAGTGACGTGTCGATGAGCGATGCCCTCAAGTACCTGCAACTACACACCAGCCGCTACAAGATCGTCTTCATCTATGACGACCTGGAGGACTACAAGGTGACGACCGCGGTCAAGAACAAGTCCGTGCCCGACGCCATCCGCCAGATGATCGGTTTCTATCCCATCAAGATGACCAGGAAGGAAAACCGCGAAATCTACGTCGAGGCCATCCTTAAGACCGAGCGCCGCCTCAAGGGCGTAGTGGTCGATGAGCGCAACTTGCCGATGCCCTATGCCAACGTCATCCTGCTCAACCCCGCCGACTCGACGATGGTGGGCGGCGGCGTTACCAACGAGAGCGGCCGCTTCGTCATTCCCATCGAGCACGGCAAGGTCATCGCCCGTATCACCTACGTCGGCTATAAGACCGAGTATCGACTATGCAGCCGTGACAACGTGGGCACCATCAAAATGCAACCCGACCAGTTCACCCTCAATGGCGTCACCGTTAAAGGCTCTAAACAACTGACCCGTCCCACCAGCAGAGGTATATTAGCCAACGTGCAAGGCACTGTGCTGGAGCAATTCGGCTCTGTGACTGAGATGCTGACCCACTTGCCCTTGATGATGGCGGACGGTACCATCGCAGGTCACGGCAAGCCCGAAATCTACATCAACAACAAGAAAGTGCGTGATGCCTCCGAACTCGACCGCTACCGTGCCGATGAGATTCTCTCAGCCGAAATCATCACCAACCCGGGCCCAGAATACGGCCAGGACGTCACTTCGGTCATCCGCCTCAAGACCGTCAAGAAACAAGGCGATGGCCTGAGCGGCAATATCAATGCGGCTCACACGCAAAGTAAAGAGACATCTGATGAAATCAGTGTCAATTTAAACTATCGCCTGAAAAACGGAATGGATTTCTTCACTCGTGGAATTGTGTTTGACTTCACCAATTACAGCAC
>CACYAW010000150.1 GCA_902772455.1 uncultured Bacteroidales bacterium | reverse complement strand
AATGTACCCCAAATGCCCAATTCCGACAAATGGTGAAACTTAAAAAGCCTTATCCTTAAGAAGTAGTAACATGCCACAAGGCAATTTAACACCCTAAAGGGTGAAAATGCAATTTCATCACCCCGATACTGCAACTTTTCACCCTTTTGTGCGTGTCTCTATTGAGGCTCGCCTCGATAATTTTGCACTCGAACAACCAAAATAGAGACATTATGATAGAAAGACTGAGTATTGCTACAATTACGTTGCTGATGGCTATTGCCATGGCCAAAGCCGCCACATTCACGGGCTGTGTCCTGGATGAGAATCAGATGCCGATGCCCTATGCGAACGTATTATTGCTCAACAGCGCTGATTCCACTTATGTCCAAGGCACTGTGACGGGTGAGGATGGCGCCTTCTCCATTACTGGAGAGTTGGAAACCGGGATATTGAAAATCTCCAGCGTGGGATACAAGACCCTGTGCATTGACGTGACTCCAGGTAACGTGGGTAGCATTGTAATGGAACCTGACGCGACGATACTCGGCGAAGTAGTGGTCAAGGGGCACCGTCCCGTCCATAAATTAGGAAAGGAGGGGTTACTTACCACCATCGAAGGATCGATTTTGAGTCAGTTGGGAACTGCTGAGGACGTATTGAGAAATGTTCCTGGCATCTTGAGCAAAGATGGCGGCATTGAGGTGTTTGGCAAGGGCAAACCTCTCATTTACATCAATAACCGACTGATGCGTGACGCGTCGGAACTCAACGAATTGAAATCACAAGACATCGTAAGTGTCGAGGTCATCAACAACCCTGGTGCCAAGTATGATGCGTCGGTACAGAGCGTGATTCGGATTAAGACGCGCAAGCCACAGGGTGAAGGATGGGGCGGTCACCTGCGCAGCAGTTTCTTCCAGGGCGAAATGTCCCGCACCTATAATGCCTTCCTGTGGAATTACCGACACCGGGAATTGGATGTCTTCGGTACAGTCAGCGACTATGAGAACGGCTGGTTGCAGAAATACCGCATCACCCAGGACGTCGCTGCCGACACCTTGTGGCATCAGGACAATCACGGCCGCAGCCAGGGTAATTACAACATCTTGCGCTTGGTTTTTGGAGCCAATTACCAGTTTAATGATAAGCATACGATGGGCATCCAATATAACAGCAGCATCCGCCTCAAGGATGTTGACAAAGGCTTTTTTGCTGCTGACGTGACCGCCAACGGCGCTTTCTATGACAACCTGATGACCAATAATAAGAATAAAACACGGCACAACATGCCGCACTCGCTCAATCTCTATTACAATGGCGAAGTAGGCAAGACCAATATCGACTTTAATGCCGATTACTATTTTACCAAGAACCGTGAGAGTGAGTGTAGCCTTGAGGAGAGCCAGGAGTGGGAAGACCGCACAGTGACCAGCGTGAATACAGTGAGAAATGAGCTGTTTGCCGGCAAACTCGTGCTCTCATGGCCATTATGGGGCGGTAACCTGTCGGTGGGCAGTGAGATTGACTACACCCACCGCAACGATGATTACCTCAACCCCGAGCAGATTGTTCCGTCAAGTTACACCGAGGTTAAGGAGCGCAACTACAGCGCCTTTATCGAGTATAGCCGATTGACACCTATCGGACAGCTGAGCGGTGGATTGCGTGACGAATATGTCACCACCGACTATTACAGTCAAGGCGTTCACATCGACGGACAAAGCCGCCATCAAAACCATCTGTTTCCCAGCCTCTCGTTATCGACTCAGGTGGGCAACGTCAATGCTATGTTAGGCTATACGATGAAAATTCGCCGCCCTGCATATTATGAGCTCAGCAACAAGACCTATTATTCTAACCGCTTCACTTGGCAGTCAGGCAACCCGTTTCTGAAACCCACCATCATTAACAATGTGTCGCTGGATGCCACTTGGAAATTTCTCTCTCTTAACGTGAGCTATTCACACCTCAAGGATGTAGTCTTGCAGTTGGGACGCCAAATTGAGGGACATGAGGCCACAACGCTCATCATACAAGAAAATATCGACATAAAGGACGTGTTGACCCTCAGCGTGACAGCTGCACCACACATTGGTATCTGGAACCCGCAACTCACGGTCGGTATGATGAAAGAGTGGATGAAGATTCCTATGCCTGATGGCTTTTATAGTCCGTCAAGGCCCGTCTTCATGGCACAGTGGAACAACAACTTCAAATTCATGCCATCATTCACTGGTTCGCTCAATCTCGATTGGCAGGGCAAGGGTGACAGCGAGAACATCAGCAGCTGCAGCCATCAGGTTGACCTGTACATCGGTTTGACCAAGACGTTCCTGGATGACCGCTTGTCAGTCAAGGTGGCTGGGCATGACCTGTTTCATCGCAATGGCCAGGACGTGCTGGTGCACTTCGGTGAATTG
>CACYAW010000149.1 GCA_902772455.1 uncultured Bacteroidales bacterium | reverse complement strand
CACACGGATGTTGTCAATCTTGATGATGGGGGTGCAATCTACACCTTCAACACCACAGCTCGAGACGAAGATCCACAAGCTGGTGAAGCTCTCGGCAGTGAGAGAGCCCGTAGATACCGAGCCGTCCCAACCATAAACGAAGTTGGCTGCGATGGGCAGAGTAACGGTTACCCACTCGCCACCGGTGTCGTAGCTGCCCGTGGGGCTGGTTGACCAGGGACGGTACAGGGCACGAGGATTGGCATTGTTGGTCATGTAGGTGTTGTTAGCACCAGCCACGGTCTTGCCATAGATGTCGACACCTGCATTGCCAAAGGACACCTTGTCAACGCCAGCAAAGCAGATCTGCATGGCGGCATTCTTCCAGGGATACTCGCTGGGAATGCACATCTCAAACTTGAGGGCCATGTTGCTCCAGTCGCTGAAGTCGGCCAGATCGGTCAGACGAATACCCATCTCACCATCCTGATAGTTCTCGGGTGAGTTCCAGCTGCCGGGCCAGTAAACAAACGAGAAGTGCTGCTCGTCCCAGGTCTCGCCATTCAGTACCGAGCTGCCGTCACCCAGCTGGATGAACTTGCCGCTCAATGCGGTATCGTCGATCGTGCTGCTGTGACCGTTCCAGCCGTGGTTGTCCAGGGCGTTGGTGTCAAAGTCGAACAGCATGCCGCGCGAATCCTTGTAATAGAAGCTCGTCTTGGTGGTTCCGTAAACCGAAGTCACATAGATGGGACCCTCGACAGCACCGGCGGGAACCGTGAAGGTTACCTGGGTGTAATCCGAGGAGATGTTGGTGATTTCGGCAGGAATCATAGAACCGTCGGCACCAGTGAAGTTGATGGTCAGCGGAGTGCCGGGATCGTCGATGAAGTAGTTACCGGTCAACGTCTGGGTAGTGCCCACGGGAGCATACTCGTTGCCCATGCCGATGATTTGCGGAGCTGAGATAACAACGTGGAAGTCATAGGTCACAGTATCACGGTCCTTGGTGATCATGTAAATCTTGTCGGTAACTGTCTCGGGTACCGAGCGGGGGATTTGCACGATGAGGGTGTTGTCGGTGATATAGCTCGAGTTGAGAATACCCTTCTTGTCGTTGAAGTAGATCTCATAGACACTGCGCAGGTTCTTACCCACAAGGCAAACGATGCTTTGAGGGGAAGCCTCGGTCACGAGCTCACCATTGGTGTAGTGCATGTCGGGGTCATCGTTTGTACCTTGAATCTCGGTGCTCAGACAGCGCACATAGCTCACCGAAGGTAATCCGCTTGCCACCTCATACTTGTCAGGCTCGTCGGCACATGAGAACAAACCCAATGCCATAACGGCAAGTGCCATGACGAGGAAATTATATTTGAAATTTTTCATTTTCTTTAATCTTTAATAGAATAGGTGTCAAACTAAAGTATCAATAGCTATAAGTTGCTCTCACGTCAACATGGACACCGTCAACATTGCTGCCCAGGTTGGGGTTGAACACAACGTCCTCCTGCGGGAAGGGCATGAAGAAGTAACGCTTGCTGCCGTCGGGGCTGGTCTTCATCATTGCCTCGGGATTGGGAGCAGACTGCGCTTCGTTATAGCCAGCCGACGCGGTGATCGACCAGATACCGGTCTCGGCATAAGTCTTGTAAATGTCGCTCAGGCCATAGAACGTGCTGCGCTTTTGAGCCCTGAGTTCGGCAACGCAGAAGTCGGGATCGAAGTAAGACACGCGCACGTAGTCAAACCAGCGGTCACCCTCAAAGGCGAGCTCCAGGCGACGCTCTTTCCAGATGTCATCAAAGGTGATGACACTGGGACGCTGAGCGTTCCTGACTGCACGGTGGTGCACTGCATAGAATGCGTCGATGGCGCTACCGTCGCTGGTCGATTTGGCAGTACCCATCATGGCCTCGGCATAAATCAGATATATGTCGGCAAGACGCAGCAGGTGGGTCGACAGCGAGCTGGCCATGCGGGCATCAGAATGTCCGAACTCAGCCATGTGGTCGGCAGTGTTGCCATACAGGTGCTTCACACAGTTGGCTCCGGTACCCGAGTTGAGCTGACCACCAGCCGACTTGTTATACTTGGTGTCGAACATAAACTTCAGATAATCGAAGCCCATCTCATGGGTAGTGCTGTCGATCTCATGATCACGCCAGAAGTAGGAATAGGTGTAACCGGGCAGCATCATGGTAGCCTTCAGGCGGCTGTCAACGTTGTTGAGCCACATGTCGGGGCTGTTCTCCAGCAGCTTGATGCCAAAGGCTTCCTGCAGGTCAACCGAAGGAGAGGTCCAGTCGCCCCAAGTGGCACTGTAGCCCTCAAAGCCGGTCATACCCAGGTCACTCTCGAGCGAGTTCTGAGCGGTCCAAACGTTGCCGTCGGCAGTCCAACGCCAAGCGATAAGGCTCTCAGAGCAATTGTTGTTGTGACCGCGGAAGATGTCCTCATAGTTCTCCATGAGCGTGCGGCCGCTGT
>CACYAW010000148.1 GCA_902772455.1 uncultured Bacteroidales bacterium | reverse complement strand
ATACTGCACTAATCTGAGGACCATCTATGGACGTAATTGGGACACCAGTATCGTGTCGAACTCACATAATATGTTCTATAGATGCAACAGCCTTGTGGGTGGCCAGGGCACGACCTATGATCCCGACCACATTGACAAGGCTTATGCCCACATCGACGGCGGCCCCGACAACCCTGGCTACTTCACCAAGAAGCCTGACCGGGGCGACGTGAACAGCGACGGCAATGTTGACATCAGCGATGTGACAGCCCTGATCGACCTGCTGCTGGGCGGCGGCACCATCAGCAACCCCTTAGCCGATTGCAACCAGGACAGCAGCGTGGACATCAGCGACGTCACCGCCCTGATCGACTACCTGCTCGCCGGCTCGTGGTGATGCTCGCGTTGCTCGCAGTTTAGAGTTTAGGGTTTAGAGTTTAGAGGGGCGTCCGCAGTGATGCTCCCGTTGCTCGCAGCTTAGGGCTTAGAGAGACATCCGCGTTCCTGGCAACAGGGGCGCGGATGCTTTCGTTTCATTCGTTTCATTCGTAGACCTAAAAACTTGGCGTCTTAGCGACTTAGCGTGAGGCAATGAGAGCGCGGATGCCAGTTGTTTAAGTTGTATAAGTTGTCTTTAATTTTAATCGCGGGCGTGAGGGATTTTTCAATTCATGAAGCGTAAAAAATCCTCCCAGCACCATTGTTTGTGATGCTGACGGTAGTTGCGGCAATCATACCTGAAGAGGAACCTGTACCATCGCTTTACAGGGTGAGGATTGAACAGGAACAGCTTGAACATTTGAACACCGTGAACAATATCGAGGGATAGTCAAAAAGTGTGCGTTTTTCTCATTCTACAATAATAGTAGTTATATCAAATAACTACTCATGCTTTTGAGATGAAAAATGAAACCCGACAGGACACCTTTTGATGGGTGTCCTGCCGGTAATAAGTCGTAAAGTCTATTTTTTCGGCGATAAGGAAAGCCTGCGGAATTCTGGTTTTTAGCTATGGCTTTTTAGCCGTTAGCTAGTGATTAGTCATGCTGCCCAGAGTCCTGACTAATTATCGCAGGAGGCGGTAGAATTGCCATGCGTAGATGAGTTCTGTGACGACAATGATGGAATCCAGGAAAATGTCGTTCAGGCCGATGCCCAGCATATACCATGCAATGGGGAGGAAAAAGTCAACGAGGATGCGTACAATCATCCAGATGCCCACTTGCTGCATTCGCCCGCGGTACCAGATAGTGATCAGTGTCCCCAGCGGCAGGTAGGCCAACGGCAGCGCGCAAGCAGTGATGAAACTGACTTCGGGCAATGCCGGCTCAAAGAGGATGGAGATAAAACTGATGATGTTGAGCACAAGGACAATTATCCACAAAGCCTTGAGCGGGTGATACAGGCGTTTCATGCCACGCATCGTGGCATAATACATGGTCACCATCCCCACTGTATTGATGAGCGCAATAACTGCAGAGGCATGCTCTTTCAGCCAGAGGTCAATCTGGGTGATGGTACATATTGCCGCCGCCACCATGATGATGAAGGCTACTGTAATGACCCATTGGGGTAGTCCAGAGGTCAGGCGGTTGATGTTGCGGTTATCGTCTTGTGTATAATCAAGATTGACGTTTGTGGTTGTTTGCATTTGGAATCTTTTTTTTAACAAAGAGTGGTACAAAAGTAGTAATTCTCTCTCAAAAGAAGGCTTAATGGTTGACCGAAACAGCCTGTTTTTTGCGCAAAATGGCGATTTGGTTGTTTTAGTGCCGATTTGGTTGATATAAAAACGGAGATTTTGTCGCATTGCCAAGATGCTAACAGAAATAGTAGTAATTTTGTAATGAAATCATCCTAACATAAGCCTAATCATAACAAAAACCAAATAATGCACGAGGCACTTATCCTCAAACTTATCATATTGGCCCTAGGGGCTATATTTATTGCAGTCATCATCGCTCTGGTGCTGTCTTTCAGCGTGACCCAAAAGTTGATGAAGCATAATGCCAACTTGATTAACAAGGTTCAAGAAGGCGACAAGCAGCAGGCATCGACCCAGCAGACCCTCTATGAGAAGGAGCATGAATTGCTCAAAACCGAGGAGCAACTCAAGAAGGCTCTAGAAGAAATCGATAACATGATGCGTCAAGCCCATCAGGCAGAACGGACGAACCAATTGTTACAGCAGGAGATTAATGACGTCACCAATGTTGCCGACATGACCGACGAGCAGCTCATGGGCTGGATAGATGCACAGATTGAGAGCCTGGGACTGCACAAGAACCCCAATGTGACGCTCAAGGAGATATCCAAAGCGCTCGGCTTGACCCAGCGGCGCATCACTCAGGCCATCAAGACCCGACGAGAAGACAACACACTGGCCGAGTACTTGAACGCCAAGCGTCTGCTGGAAGGCTGTCGCCTGCTGGTGGAGCAGCCCAACTGGACCATCGACGATCTTCAGGAACCGTTTTGGGATGTCACCCAAGCAATACCGCGAAAAAAAGCGCCTAATGGACTGACTTGTGGTTGCAGATGATGCGATTTGCCTAGAAAAGCAGACTATTAACAATCAATTAAAAAAATATAAACCAAATGAGACATTTAGTAAAAACTACACTTGCAATACTGGTGCTGGCCATGTGCTCCTGCATCATTACCTCTTGCTCGAGCGATGAGCCAGGCAACGGCAAACAGCATCGAGACTATGACCTTGATGTCAAGGTAGTGCAGACACGCAGCTGCCATGCTCTGAAGGATGTGAAAGACGACATCCTCAATCTCCATTTCAATCAGATCATCTTTGAGTATACGTCGGTGGGTCCCGACATGAAGACGCCGGTGCGGTTGACAGGCGTCATCTCGATGAATCCCGCCGTCTTCAACAAGGAGGCTGCCCCGCGTGCCCTCATGTTCTACAACGAGTTCACGACAGCCAAGCATGGCGAACGCACCTCACAAAACGAAATTGACGATGTGGGTTTCTATATGAACAAATTCCAGAACCTGATCGCCGTCTCCTCGGACCTGTATGGCTGGACATTGACCGAGGACAAGCCCCAGGCCTACTGCTGCCCGGAGATTACCGCCCAGGAATCGATTGACTGCTGGGATGCCGCAATGATTGTCTTGAAAGACAAGGGCTATGCCATCGAGGGCCTGCACAAATTCAACGTGGGCTACTCCAGCGGCGGCTTCTCGGCCATTGCCTTGCAGCGCTATGTGGACGAGCGCCGTCCCGACCTGCATTGGGACCTCACCGCTGCCGGTGCTGCCCCCTTTGACATCTGCACCATCTATGAGAACTATGTGGAGAGTGATTTCTCGGGTTACATCTGCGCTCTGCCGCTGATGATTGTC
>CACYAW010000147.1 GCA_902772455.1 uncultured Bacteroidales bacterium | reverse complement strand
TCATTCCTTTTACCGTGGGATGATTGAGTTTTTTGTCAATATCCTTGAGCTCGATATATGGAATGCTGTAATGACTGCAGATCACCTTAGTTGATTCTACAATTTCTTTTCGCAACCCGCTATTAATGATGAATAAGATTTTGACGTTGGGATACCTCTCCTTTGCCTGCTGGCACAAGTAAGCCAATGCGGGACGATAGGTATAGAAGTCGGCCTGAGCGAAATTATCATATTGATAAACGCCTAATCCTGCCCTCGCCCAGTCGTCGTTGGTACCGCCAAAGATGAAAATCACATCAGGGCTGCCTAGGCGCGGTAATCGGGTGATAAATGACCGGGCGCTGTAGTCCTCATTATCGTATCCGTGGTAGCTGACTGTGGCACCGCTGTAGGAGTCGTTCTTCTCAATGAGGCAACCCGCCTGATTGATGACCTGCCACCACCACGTCTGGGTCACATTGTCCACATCGGTTCTGGAAGTGTCGACTGGAGTGTAGTACCAGGGTTCGTTACCTTCAGGTATATACCCTTGAAAAGTCGAGTATGAGTCACCCAAGATGGAAACACGAGGCCGATTCTGCGCACATACAAACAGCGGAATCAACAAGACCAGAAGCAATAATTTCTTCATAATTATATGGATTATAAGATTAAAGTAAAGTACAAAGATACACATAATTCCCAATAACCCCTTCACTTTCCCTCACTTTTGGTTAATTGAACATGAATCAGACCAAAATGATGGAAAAGAGGCAAAACTAAAAAATTTAGTTTTATTAACTAAAATAATTTGTTTTATAACTAAAACATTTAGTTAATTTGCAGCGTAAAACCTAATAAAGACTTGAAAAATGAAACAGTTAACCCAAAAAGAAGAGGAAATCATGGAGCGGATGTGGGACCATGGCCCTATGCTGGTGCGCGAGTTGCAAGCCTGCTATGACGAGCCCCGCCCCCATGTGAATACCCTGGCTACATTGATGAAGATACTGGAGGAGAAAGGTTTCCTGGGCCATAAGGCCATTACGGCCCGCTGCTTCCAGTATTTTGCCCGCATCAGCCGCGAGGAGTACCGCAGAGGCTCATTGGCCAACGTGGTGAACAAATTCTTCGGCAAGTCCTACCTGAGTGCCGTCTCGGCACTTGTCAAGAGTGAAAAGGTCAGCGTTGAGGACCTGAAGGAACTCATTCGTGAAGTGGAAGAGAACAAGTAAACATCCTCAATCGCCATGTTACTCATTTATCAAATTAAAGTTGGCCTCTGCCTCATCGCCTTCTACCTGCTGTGGAAGTTGCTGCTCAGCCGCGAGACGTTCCACCGGTTTAACCGCATGGCGTTGTTGGCGGTCATGGTGCTCGCATTGGTACTGCCGTGGATCAAGATTTCAGTTGATGCCATGGCCCCTGTTGCCAGGCAGATGGTGGTGTTGGAGGACCTGATCGTTACGCCCAATGGTCAAGTGGCCGCCCAGCAATCGTCCTGGAGCGTGATGGGTATTGCTACCGTGCTCTATTTCATTGGGATGGCACTGGTCGCTGCATGGCTCCTGCATAGCCAATGGAACCTGCACCGCTTGATGAAGAGTGGCCGCCGCGAGTTGCTTCCAGGCGGCGCCACGCTGCATGTGGTGCCCGGCGACATATCCCCGTTCAGTTACTTCAATCACATCGTGATCAACGAGCAGGACTATCGCGACAACCCGCGTGAAATCCTAATCCACGAGCAGGCGCACATCGGTCTGCGGCATTCATGGGATGTGATGTTCTTAGGGCTGATAACTCTATTCCAGTGGTGGAATCCTGCCGCCTGGCTGCTGTGCCGTGAGTTGCGCCAGGTGCATGAATATGAGGCCGATATGGCCGTACTTAACCAAGGCGTCGACGTGAAGCAGTACCAGCTGCTGCTCATACGAAAGTCCGTCGGGGACCAGCTATTCTCGATGGCAAATAACTTCAATTATCAATCACTAAAAAAGCGAATCCGTATGATGACAATGAACAAAAGCAGCCAATGGAAGACGTTGCGTGCGCTGGCTGTGGTGCCCGTGATAGCATTGGCGCTGTTGGCCTTTGCCAGCCCCAAGAGTGTAGCAGCAGTAGTGACGAGTGTTCAGCAAGACAACGCTGTCCAGTCCGAGGTGCAGTCGCCCGAGCCCGTCCAGGTCGAGGCCGCTACCCAGCCTATCGAAGTGGAGGCCGAGGAGCAGCCTGTCGAGGAGAATCCCGTAGAACCTGTCCCCGAGTCCAAGATGGTCTATGAATCTGTCGAGCAGATGCCCGAGTTCCCTGGTGGTATGGAAGAGATGATGAAATTTCTGCAACAGAACATCCAATACCCCGCCAGTGCGGCCAAGAACAATGTCGAGGGCCGTGTGGTTTTGCAGTTTGTAGTTGAGAAGGACGGACAGATTGGGGAAGTCAAGGTTGCCCGCTCGGTAGATCCCGAGCTTGATGCCGAGGCCCTCCGTGTGGTCAAGTCAATGCCCAACTTCATCCCCGGCCGCCAAGACGGCAAACCCGTTGCCGTATGGTACACCATCCCCATCTCCTTCAAAACTCACGTTAAATGTGCGCAAATTATTGACGAACAATCAATTAACGAAGATGATGTTTTTAAAGAATAATCAGCGATTGCCCATCATCGTCCTTGCCGTACTTTGGTCATGGGTTGCAGTGGCTTGGGGCAATGATAGCATCCCGTTCCTGTATCGTGGGCATCTCTATCTCCCTGCATGTATCAACAATGAGCATCAGGCCAACGTTATCTTTGACACGGGAGGCTCTGACCTGTTCGGTATCGACAGTGTCTATCTCTCGGCATCGGAATGGCATCCGCAGAGCATCGGCCGGGCCAGAACAGGGGGCGCTGCCGGCGGCACTAGTGTACGCGTCATCATGGACCTTACATCGTTGAGTATCGGGTCGTTAAAGAGCACCTACCAGATTGTGCCGATTTTCAAGTTGAGGGATGTGGTGGATTGCCATGTCGATGGCATCTGGGGCATCAAGGACATTGAGCAGCATCCGTTGGAAATC
>CACYAW010000146.1 GCA_902772455.1 uncultured Bacteroidales bacterium | reverse complement strand
TGATTTCAACGGTGTTACCGCTTATATGCAGCGTTTGATGAATGTGTTGTTTATGCGCACACAACAGGGCGAAACCTGTACTCCCGAAATGATAGATGGGGCAATCGGCTACACGTTGGACATGGCTAATGATACCTACGAGGCGTTGTTGCGCCAGATGCCCGAAAAGCAACGCAATGTTTTCATCGCTATCGCCATCGAGGGTGAGGTAGCGAATGTGACAAGTGGAGCCTTTGCCCGCAAATATCATTTGCCATCGGCCAGTTCGGTCAATTCGGCTGTCAAGGGTTTGCTTGCTAAAGATTTCATTACACTAGGCAAAAATGGCTATCACGCCTACGATAAATTGTTTGCCTTGTGGGTAAAAAGATATATGAATATTTGAATCGATGAAGATATGGAGAGAATGAATTGGGACCGATTGATTTCGGACAAACGGCTGGGACTGGAGCACTACCACGACAATAAGGGTGGGGGAGTCAGGAGCGACTTTGAGCGCGACTACGACCGCCTGGTGTTCTCATCGCCCTTCCGCCGCCTGCAGAACAAGACGCAGGTATTTCCGCTGCCCGACAGCATCTTTGTGCACAACCGACTGACTCACAGCCTGGAAGTGTCGAGCGTGGGCAAGTCGATGGCGCGCGAGGTGGTCATCCGCCTCATGCCGCGATATGCGAGCGAGCCGTGGGCCGAGAAATTGCGTGACATCGGCGAAATCGTCGCTGCCGCCTGCCTGGCGCATGACCTGGGCAATCCGCCGTTCGGCCACTCGGGCGAGAAGACCATCGGGGCCTACTTCAGCGAGGGCAAGGGCTTGGAATTCAAGGACAAGTTCACCGTTGAGCAGTGGAACGACCTCATCCACTTCGAGGGCAACGCCAATTCATTCCGCACGCTGGTGCACCAGTTCAAGGGCCGCCGCCCCGGCGGTTTCGCGATGACCTATTCGACGCTGGCTGCCATCGTAAAATATCCCTATTCGTCGATGCATGCCGGCACTAAGGGTAAATTCGGCTATTTCACCACCGAGAAGGAGATTTTTGAGCGCATTGCCGACGAGATGGGAATCATCAAGCTGGAAGAGGACCGCTACTGCCGTCATCCGCTCGTCTATATCGTCGAAGCCGCCGATGACATCTGCTACCAGATCATGGACATCGAGGATGGCCACAAACTGCGGATTATCGGCACCGAAGAGACCATCGACCTGCTGATGGGCTTCTTTGACCCTGACCGGCAGAACCACTTGCGGGAACACATGAGCCGTGTTGCCGATCCGAACGAGAAAATTGCCTATCTGCGCTCTTGCATCGTGGGCCTGCTGGTAGAACAGTGTGCTGCCGCCTTTGCCGCTCACGAGGACGAAATCATGGAGGGACGTTTCGAGGGCAGCCTCATCGACTGCATCGACCCGCTGCCCGCCGCTGCCTATCAGGCCTGCAGCGCATTGGCTCAGGAGAGGCTTTACCGTGCCGGCTATGTGGTGGATGTGGACCTGGCGGGTAACCGCATCATCAATCTGCTGCTCGAGAAACTCATCGAGGCCGTCATGCACCCCGAGCGCAACTACTCGCAGCTGCTGATGAACAAGTTCCCGCAGCAGTACGACGTGCATGCGCCCACGCTGTTCGAGCAGGTGCAGGCCGTTCTCGACCACATCAGCGCCATGACCGACGTCTATGCCCTGAACCTCTACCGCCAGCTCGACGGCATCTCGATTCCTACCGTATAAAAGCTAAGGACTGCGAAGGCCTAGGGGCGCTTCTCACTCATGACAAATTCCAGCGTTCCACCCGCCATGATGTCTTGATGCTTGAGTT
Organism: uncultured Bacteroidales bacterium; assembly: GCA_902772455.1. Taxonomy (GTDB): domain Bacteria; phylum Bacteroidota; class Bacteroidia; order Bacteroidales; family Muribaculaceae; genus Sodaliphilus. The sequence goes on along the minus strand of CACYAW010000146.1, from coordinate 992 downwards.
TGAAACCCTGTAGCCGCTTGCCGTTGAGGCGGATTTCCTTGACGTATATACCCTTGCCGCCCTTGCGGGTGATGGTGAACTGCTTGTCGCCAGCCAGGTGCAGCGTGGCACGCTGGAAAAGCGGTGTGCCGGTGACATATTCGGCAGCGCCCGCATTGAAGGGATAGAAGCCCAGTGCCGAGAAAATGTACCACGCCGACATCTGTCCGCAGTCATCGTTGCCGGCATAGCCTGCCGGAGTGGCATTATAGAATTCGGAGCGCACTTGGTTGACCAGTTCTTGAGTGCGCCAAGGGCGATCGGCAAAGTTGTAGAAATAGACGGTGTGGTGGCTGGGTTCGTTGCCGTGGGCATACTGGCCGATAAACGCCGAGGCATTGCCGTTAGTCTCACGGTTGGCGGTAGTGAGGCTGAAATTCTCATCTAATTTTTTCAGAAATGCTTTTTTGCCGCCCATTAGTTTGATGAATTGCTCGGGTGCATGAGGCACAAACCACAGGTATTGCCAGGCGTTGCCCTCAATAAAGCTGTTGTCCTCATAGCTGAGCGGGTCAAATGGCTCTGCCCATTGCCCGTTGTCGTCACGTGCTCTAAAGAACCCCGTTTTTTCATCATACAGGTTTTTATAGTTAGTCGCCCTTTGGGCAAAGTGATGATAGTCTTCTTGGTGCCCCAGGCGCTCGGCTATTGCAGCGACGCACCAGTCGTCAAATGCCTGCTCCAGTGTGATGGAAACCGAAGATCCTTGCTTGTTGCAGGGCATGTAACCCAGTTTTTCCCACAGGTCAAACGGCGAGTTGGGGTGCGGCCTTGTGCTGCTCTCGACCATTGCTCGATAGGCTTTCTCAACATCGATGCCGGGCAGGTCGGCGAGAATGGCGTCGGCGATGACAGGGATGGCATGGTTGCCTATCATGCAGTAGTTCTCTTGTCCCCACAGGTCCCAGATGGGCAGGTAGCCATAGGTGTCGTGATGGCGCACCATGTCGTTC
>CACYAW010000145.1 GCA_902772455.1 uncultured Bacteroidales bacterium | reverse complement strand
CGCCCAGGGACCACTCGCCCACGTCGGCACTTGCCATCATCGAAGTGACGGCCATCAGCATAATCAATAAAACCTTTTTCATTGTAACTGAGTTTTTTAAGATTTATAAAAAATTTATAGCACAATTCCATATCTTCTAAAGCCGGTAGGAAACACCTATCATGAACATAACCTGACCAACATTTTCACTGAAGAACCGCTGGTACTTTATCTCGCTATTGAGCATCAAGTGGTCACCAATGAGGTAATCGATACCCACACCGCCATTTCCGATAAAATAACCTTCAACATCAGATTCCTTACCAATAAGCGTGTCGTAGTGGCTATGATAGTTACGCATTCCTATTCCCAACAAGGGATAAAGCCTCAGGTTGTCACCAAGGTGAACATGATAGTTCCACTCCAGGGCAAACTCACTGCCCCACACGTCATTCTTCTTGAAAAAGTAATCGGCCAATAAGTTGATTCGGGTATGATGGGAAAAATTGTATTTCGCGTTTAAGCCAATTCCCATCACCTTATCACGAGTGCCATAGGCCGTTTGTGCTCCGAATGAAAACTCACCGATGTCAGCCCTTGTTGCCATGCATGTCAACAAGATGAATAATGTAAATACTGTCTTTCTCATGTCTTTATAGATTGTTTTTGATTATTTCTTGAACACGATTTGCATGGTGGTGAACTCGTCGGCGGCATCCAGCATCTGCAGCAGGTCTTGCCACTGCGAGGCGGGATAGTCACCCTTGTCATATCGCTTGCTCACAACGAGCCGCAACTGCCGCCCTTCAACACTGGCAAGGGCAGTAAACTCGCCCGCGCTGTTCTTGACGCTCCGACTCAGTTTGCTCAGACTCTCATTAGAGACCTCATAGCCATCGGGGATGTCGACCCTGATATCCCATCGCAGCAAGCCAGGGCTTCTGCGATTCACATCAAACGAGCGGTTGCGGTCCACGCCCTCGACGTTGGCCTGTGAACCGATTAATTTGCCCACGCTCACCACAAGATTGGAGCCGGCTTTCTTAACCCAGCCGTCCATCGTGTATTGCGTCTTGTAGGTAAACTCGGGATGTTGAGGGTCGATGCCCGTTGAGAGGATCTCGGTGGAGAGTACTCGGTCGGCAGCCACATCGTGATACATCTCAATCTCAGCCTTGAAGTCATCTTGCTGATCCTCGCTCTGCTTGGAGAACTGCTGCTGTGTGCCCTCACGCAGCCGCTTGTTGACGCCCTTGATATACTCCTTTTTACGTCCCAGGTACTCGTCATAGGCCTCGTATTCCTGCTCGTCAGTCATGATGGGAGCCGTGCCTTCTTTCATCGTGCCCGTTCGGGACTCGGTACGGTCAATCGTTAGGATTGTGCCATCAATGGTGGCCGTGAGTTGCACATCGTCAAGATTGTCGGCGGCAGTGGACTGAGGCAGCGTGATAAGTTCATATTTCGAGTTATTGTCGGCAAGCTTGGTGATCAGAGCAGCCTTGCGGCCCTGAAGATGTGCAGGCAGCAGTCCCGCTGTCATGCCTTGATAGGTGGGTGGTGCGAAATAGGTATCGCCCACCTTGAGGAGCCACAGGACATTTCCCACATGGATGAGCTTGTCCAACGGCTCATTCTCGTCATCGGTCGAGATGATAAACTGGTAAGGCACGCTGCAGCGGTCCAGCATCTCGCCCATCATGATGATGAAGTGATAGGGCGTGTAGGCATCATAGTCGTCATGAGCCCTATAAGAATAGAGCAGACCCGTGTAGATGAGGCGTGCCGCTTCTTCCTTGTCGGCCAATTTCTTGGCTCGCGCGATTTCGTCCTTCATCAGTTTCTTGTTCAGTGGCCAATCATAGTATTCTTTGACTTTCTTTTTATGGGTGTGCAGGAAAGAGAAATCATCCCGCAGGATGAACTCATAGTCGGGGTTGGCCTGCAGGTCGCGGTTTTTGAGACTCTTTATCTTCTTGTCACTCACGCTCTTGTCTTGGACATAAAGCAGAATCAATGGCGACTGCTTGACGGGGTTGTACCACAGGGCGGGCTCCACGCGATCCACGTTTCTGACCTCGGCCTCCAGCACGGTGTTATCGTCGTCATCGGTACTGGCCTTGAATTCGGGCGCACCGTTCAGGCTCCGGTACTGAACGGTAAACTTCTTGTCGATGGTGCAATTCACCTTATAGTGGAGCATGGGGTATGGCGCCATGAACGAGAACGTGAATTCAGGCACATTACGATCCTGGACCATCAATTCCTCATAGGTGAAGACGTCAAGCACATCACCCACTTCAAGTCCAGGAACTGCCAGCTTGTGACTCACGTCACTACCCTTCTTGCCTTCGCGGGTGATGGCATACTCTTTACTGTCCACGTTGACGATTCTGCCATCGGGTTTGATGACTCTCACGCCTAGCACCTGCTGCACTTTCTCCTCCAAGCCCCTGTAATTGCGTCCTCGCTTGAAGGTCGAATAATCAAACTCCGAGCACTTCTTCAGAGCCGCGGCATCGTTGAGCTTGATGAGCATGCGGTTAAGTTCGTGGCGCCCGAGCATCTTGGGATTACCAAACATCATTAGTCCCGTCATGCGGATGTAGGACTTGCGGGTGACATCCACGTCGGTGCGTGCGGCAAGGATGACAGCCGAGTACAATTGGCTGTTTGTGTACTTTTCCGGACACTGGTAGTTGCTGAACATCGGGTCATTGTCGCTCCAGACCTTCTGCCTCAACTCCTCGGCGAAACGGGCGTAATCTTTTTCGTCATTGGCATTGGCTGTCAGGACGGTTAATCCCATCAACAGCATTACCACACATTTAATCGTTGTTTTCATATCTTTTTGATGACTATTGGGTTTCACATTTCATTTCAAGACGACCGCCTCATGGCTGCTTGACTGCCATCTCTTGAGGTTGGCGTTCCAGGTCGTAATGTCCTCACGCTTGATGCGGGTCTGGCGCAAATTCATTACTTTGCGATAAATGATC
>CACYAW010000144.1 GCA_902772455.1 uncultured Bacteroidales bacterium | reverse complement strand
TAAAATCAGATTTGCCATAATCGTAAAATTTTGAAAATGAATATATAAGGAATTAAAAACTATCTACATACAGGTAAACATTGCAGTAACTCACCTGCACGCCTGCCGACATCGCCATGTCTGCGGCCAACTCGCTCGCCTCGCTCTCGCTGCGGGCATCCACCTCGAAGGTGTGGCTCTCATTGTCGAAGTCCACCACCTCAACCATGTAATTATTGTAATTGGATGAGCGGTAACCCTTTTTACTCACGCGGCTCTCAGCTTGTTCGGGAGAACCCAGGAATGATATGTTGTAAGAAGCTGTCATAATGATGTAATTTTTTAAATGTTAATAATCATTGTACTTGTTGTCGCGTATAACCTTTTTACGGTGCTACACGAGTAGGCGGGGTAAGCGCCCTTTAGGCAAGGCTTGAACGAAAAAATCCACCCTGTAAGGGCGGGCCATTTTTATCGCAGGGAAAAATTGTGGATTATTTCAGGGCAACTATCGCACGGCCTTGCTGGGCAGCGGCCCGCACTACCTTTGCAGCGGAAAAAGTTATACATGAGCGACACACGGCAAGGGCAATGATGACATTTGATTTCATCAATGCGGCTTCATGGTATCATGACTCTCCCGTTAAGTAGAGAGCCAGCGTGTCAAAGTTGGTGCAAGTTGAGAGCAGAGAACCATGCTCGCATAGTTTCTATGCCGAACCGCCGCCCAATTTCGGCGATAGCCAACACACAGCAAGGAGAGATCGCCGCCTGGCGTTTCCCTCCTTACCACTGAAAAAAGCCCCGGAACGCTACGTTTCCGAGGCATAATATTCTTAATCGACGTTGATGCTTTATTTCTTCGTCAATGTTTATGTTGTTTGTTACCAAATGTCGGCGCGTTCATCAGGAGCGATATATATCTTGCTTCCTTCAGGAATGTCGAATGCCTCATAGAAGTGCGTCATCGAGCCAAGAGCGCGAGTGGCGCGGGCTTCGTGTGGCGAATGCACGTCTTCTTTGATTTGTAATTCAAGGGCCTTGTCACGAATATTGCAACGCCATACTGTGGTGTAGCTGATGAAGAAGCGTTGTGCTGGCGTAAATCCGTCGATGATCTTGCCCGCTTTGGCCTCGTCGGTCATTTGGTAGGCATCCCAAGCCACATTGAGGCCGCCCAAGTCTGCGATATTCTCGTCAAGGGTTTGCTCTCCGTTAATGTGGTAGCCACGGAGTTCGAATTCATTGAACAACTTAACAAGTTGCTTGGCGCGTTCGGTGAACTGGGCATCGTCCTCGTCGGTCCACCAGTTGTTAAGATTGCCTTTTTCGTCGAATAGACGCCCTGAGTTGTCGAACCCGTGGGTCATCTCATGAGCGATTGCCTGGCCGATGGCACCGTAGTTGACGGCATCATCAGCATCCATGTTGAAGAATGGAGGTTGCAGGACACCAGCCGGGAACGTTAATCTGTTCATGTCTGGGTTATAACGGGCGTTAATGGTTTGAGGTTCCATGTCCCATTCCTCTTTATCAACGGGCTTGCCGACCTTAGCGATATCTAAATCCCTCTCGAATCGTCTTGCTCGGCGTACGTTCTGGAAATAGGATTCAGGAGTTACTTCAAAATTGCTGTAGTCTAACCACTTGTCGGGATATCCGATATTCACTTCGAAACAATAGAGTTTTCGGAGGGCATTAGCCTTGGTCTCATCACTCATCCAATCGAGGTTTTTAATGCGTTCTCCAAGAGCTATACGCAAGTTTTCGACAAGGTTCATCACACGCGCTTTTGCTTCGGCGGGGAAATACTTCTCCACATAGAGTTGTCCGATGGCCTCGCCTAAATGATTAGAGGTTTTGTCAAGCACACGACGCCAACGAGGCTCCTGTATCTCTACACCATAAAGGAATTTGTCAAAGAAGTTGAAATCTTCGGTAACCAGGTCATCGCTAAGTTGGGGGGCGCTGTTGGTGATGACCTTCCATTTCAAGTAGTCCTTGATGGTGTTGAAGTCGGTGTTGTTGATAATGCCGTCGAGGGCTGTGATGAAATCGGGCGATGCGACATTGAGACTGTCAAATGCAGGAGCCCCAATAGCATCAAAGTAGGTGTCCCAGTCGAAGATCGGTGTGGAGGCCTGCAGCTCCCCACGGCTCATGATATGATAGAGGTTGTTGGGATCTTGGCAATCCTCTATGGGTAGTGAGCATTTTGCAAGTTCGGTCTCGAAGGCGAGAACATGCTGGGCTTTTTGGGCTGCAAGTGCAGCATCTATGCCAGTAAGTTGGAACATTTTAGTAATGTGCTCTACATATTTGTCGCGAATTTCCTGAATTTCTTCGACGAGATATAAATCTCGAACGGGCAGGCTAATGCCGCCTTGGAAAACCAACATGATGTTCCTGTCGGCATTTTTAAAATCGGTATAGCTGCCTGAAACGAAGAAGGGCTTGAAACCGACATTGTGGAGTTGTCCGGTAAGCTTGGCAAGTTGCGACTTGTCGCTCATCCGGTCAATCATGTCGAAGTAGGGAATCAACTCGCTGTATCCGCGCTCGTTGATGGCCACGGAGTCCATGCCCGAGTTGTAGAAATCGCGAATCTTCTGTGCCACGCTTCCTTGCACGGCGGTTTTGTCATGAGTCACCTCTTCAATAATCTCTTTGAGCTGCAACTTCGTACGGTTGCCAACCTCTGAAAACACATCATAATAAGAAGCATCTTCGGGAATCGGATTGTTCTTCAGCCAATTGCCATTGCAATAGCGGTAAAAGTCCTCTGCAGGGTCGACTGTGATGTCCATATTGCTCAGTTCAATGGCTGGAACCACTTCTTTTTTCGTTTGCGCTACAGTCTTCTGTCCGCCGGCTGCTACCATTACGCATAAAAGTGTTATGGCGATTACACGATCTTTTTTCATTGTCGAAGTTCTATTTGGATTAATATGTCAAAATTGAGTTATTTGTCCATTAGACGTATTAAGCACACCAAAAAGTTGCAATACAGCGAAAAATATTTCCATTGTTATGAT
>CACYAW010000143.1 GCA_902772455.1 uncultured Bacteroidales bacterium | reverse complement strand
CTTTGAGGACTGTTATAACTTGACATCGGTGACGATACCCGCTACGGTGAATGACATCATGGGGCAGGGCACTTTTTATGGTACCGACCAGTTGCGCGGTTTTTATGTTGACGAGGATAATGCCTGGTACAGCGACATTGACGGCGTGCTGCTGAGCAAGGACAAGACGGTGCTCTATATCTTTCCTAATGCTTATGCCTCCTCGACCTATGAGGTGCCCGATGGCGTGACGACGATTGACGACGGAGCGTTCAATAGGTGTAGGGGGATCACTAAGGTCACGTTCCCGTCAAGCCTCACGTCTATCGGTTATTCGGCCTTCAGTTATTGCGATGGACTCGTTGAGATTACGGTCCCGCCCAGCGTGACCTCGATGGAGAGATACGCGTTTTCTCATTGTACTCATATACAGCGTGCCGACCTGCAATGCCGCGTCATCGGCCAGGAGATGTTGTCAGGATGTAGTGCCTTGACCGAGGTGACGCTGGGTGACGGTGTGGCCAGTATTGGCGCTAATGCATTTAACAGGTGCACATCGTTGAAGAGTATCAATGTGCCAGCCAGCGTGACCAGCATTGGCAGGGGAGTGTTTAACAGTTGCGACTCGCTCTCGACAGCGACCATCGACTGCCCGACGGTGGGCCACGGAATGTTCTATAGTTGCCGTGGCTTGAAAGAGGTCAACCTGCTCAGCCACGTCCGTCAGATTAAAGGTGTTGCCTTCATGGATTGCCGTGCGCTGGAAACACTCAATATCGAGCCCGGCTTGACAACAATAGGCGACTCGACGTTTATGGGTTGCTTTGAACTGCAGGCGCTGGATTTGCCGTCAACGGTGCAGACGGTGGGCACCCATGCATTTGATTTATGCGGCAAGATGACAAGCCTCTCGCTCAACGAGGGCTTGACGTCGCTGGGTTATTTTACGTTCCACGATTGCTCATCGCTCAAGGAGATCACCTTCCCCTCAACGCTGACCAATATCACCACCACAGCGTTTGTGGGCTGCACGGGGCTTGAGGCGTTTCATGTGGCAGAAAGCAACCCGGCATTCAGCGAGAAGGACGGCGTGGTCTTCAACAAGGCTGGCGACAAGCTATGCTTCTATCCTAGTGCCCATGGCGACGAATATCAGATTCCCGAAGGCACCGTCACGGTGGACCGAGATGCCTTCAACGGTTGCAGCGGTCTGAAACAGGTCACATTCCCGTCATCGCTCACAACCATTGAGTATAATGCGTTCAATCATTGCACTGGACTGACGGCTATCGACTTGCCCGACAACGTGACATCGCTTGGCGGTTCTGCGTTCATGCGTTGCGAGGCACTTGAATCAGTCCACTTCGGCCGTGGTATCACTAGAATTTACGGCAGTGTGTTTGCCGCCTGTGGCCTGAAGAGTGTAGAGATACCTTCGACGGTGACCACGTTGGGCTGGGGAGCCTTTGATAACTGCACCCAGTTGACCGAGGTAAAGTTCCAGAAGCCGTGCCACATCAGCACCATTGGCCATAACACCTTCTTTAATTGTACCAGCCTGACGCATTTTGAAATTCCTGAAAACGTCAAAACCATTGAAGACTGGGTGTTCTCGTTTTGCACCAATATGCATTCCATCACCTTGCCATTGACACTGACATCGATAGATTGGACCGCCTTTTCCTGGTGCGATCAACTGGACACCGTCATCTGCATGCGGCGCACGCCATTTACCCTCGAAGACATGACTTTCACAACGGCAAAACATGCCACGCTCATGGTGCACCGTGCCAGCATCAAGAAATACCGCAATGCCAACGTATGGAAGTTGTTTAAACGCATTGTGGCGCTGGATGGAGATTATGACGTGAACGGCGACAACACCGTCAACATCGCTGATGTGAATGCCGTTGTGGATTATATCTTTGGCAACGATGCCGACCGTGATATTGGCGACATCAATAATGACGGCGAGATCAACATCGCCGACATCAACGCCATCATCAATATGATTTTAACTCAAGATTAAATATGAACATGACAAAGAAACTGATGACCCTGCTGCTGGCGATGCTGGCATGCATGAGTGTAAGTGCTCAAGACATTGTGATTGACGAAACGTGTCCGCCCCAATTTCCTGGCGGCGATGCTGCGTTGATCAACTTCCTCAATGCAAACATCGTTTACCCACCACAAGCGGCCCAGGATAAAGTTGAAGGAAAAGTCGTTGTACAGTTTACGGTAAAGAAGACGGGAAAGATTGATAATGTCAAAGTGCTTCGTTCGGTGCGCAAGGATCTGGATGACGAGGCCGTCAGGGTTGTCAAGATGATGCCCGACTTCATTCCGGCCAAGCAAAATGGGGAAGTTGCCGACATGCCGTACACGATACCAGTGTCTTTCAAGCTGTTCGATGAGATGGAGCCGCTCACGGTGAGTGAAGGTTCTGATGTGCCCGATGATTTCGAGCCGCCGATGTTTCCTGGAGGCGAGAGAGCCCTGATGGAGTTCCTTAAAGAGAATGTCAAATACCCGCCGATGGCTGCCAAAAGAAAGACCCAAGGCAGAGTCGTTATGACTTTTGTCGTTGACAAGACGGGTAAAGTGACTGAAATCAAGGTCGCCAAATCGGTGGATATTTATTTGGACACTGAAGCCATCCGCGTCTGCAAGTTGTTGCCCGATTTCATCCCAGCTCGTCAGAATGGTGAGCCCGTGAGCGTATGGTTCACCCTCCCCATCACATTCAAGCTGTAAAAGCATGGCTGTAGCTGATTGAAATGATGCTGCACATGAACACAACTAAGAAACTGAAATTGGAACTGATATGAAGAGAATTGGATTATCCTTGATGATGATACTGACTTGTGTGATGGCTTTCGCACAGGAAGAAGTAGTTGACTATCTCCAAGTTGGAAAAACGCTCAAGTTTCAAGGCAAGAAGTTTGAACTCAAGTGGTGTCAACATCCCATTGAGGCTTATTATCTTCAGGAATGGCTGCCCAAGGGGGAGACGTTTGACAATTATGAGCAGATGTTGACGGTCTCGCTAGCCTTCACTGAGGTATTAACAGTTCGT
>CACYAW010000142.1 GCA_902772455.1 uncultured Bacteroidales bacterium | reverse complement strand
GTGGAATACCGCACCGACGATGTGCGCTCGTTGCGTCTCTATTATGAGTGGGAGCCGGACTATTCTCTCGACATGGTCGTGGACATGCTGTCCCACTTCGAGTCACTCAGCATCTCTCGTGAGGGCAACAAACTCATTGTTGAATCAGCACAGGAGGGCAAGTAATGAAAAGACTTTTTACCATGATACTATTGCTGTGCTCCTTAGCAGGCATAGCACACGCGCAGCGCATAACCCGTAACTTCCAGAATGTGTCGATGAGCGACGCGCTGAAGTATATCCAGCAGCAGACAGGCAACCACAAGATCGTGTTTATCTACAACGAACTGGAGGATTTTACTATTACCACCAACGTCAAGAACAAACCTGTTCCTGATGCCATTCGCCAAATCATAGGTTTTTATCCCATCAAGATGATCCAGGGTGATAACAACGATATCTATGTGGAATGCACCCACAAGACCGAGCATCACCTCAAGGGTCTGGTGGTTGATGAGAACAATCTGCCGCTACCGTACGCTAACGTCACCCTGCTCAACCCCGCCGACTCGACGATGGTGGGCGGCGGCGTGACCAACGAGAGCGGCCGTTTCGTCATCCCCAACGACCACGGCAAGGTCATCGCACGCATCACCTACGTCGGCTACAAAACCGAGCATCGCCTTTGCGCCCGAGACAACGTGGGCACCGTGAAGATGCAGCCCCAGATTACGAAATTAAAGGAAACCGTGGTGACCGCACCCAAAATGCAGATTCGTCGAGACGGGAGGAATTATACAATCAGTAACCTAGACGGCACCTACTTGGGTGATGCCGGGTCCTTAATCGACATGCTGCGTTGGACTCCAGGGCTTATCGTGAATGATGAGAACGACATCAAAACCTGTGACGACAAAAGCATTGGCGAGGTCTATATCGATGAGCGAAAGGTCATTGACCGAAAGCTGTTACTGAGCTTGACTTCCAATCAGGTAAGCAAGATAGAAATCATCCGCGACCTAAGTGCCCGATACTCAAACCCCACGATCAAAATCACGCTCAAGAAGAGTCTAAAGGACTACCTGGGATTGACTGTTGCCAGCAACACCACAATTTCACGACGGCTGAGCGAAGGGGCGAGGGCCAACCTCAATGCCAAGTACAAGAAATTCTCATTCAGCGGTGCTGTGAACTATAGCATTAGTAACAACAAGTCATACGATTCCAACGGCATAACCATTACCAATCCCAGCGACGGCTCTCTTGTTGTTGAGAACCTCACCGATGGTTATTTTTTTGCACACTCGAATTTTAAAAGTTGGAATGTGGGTATCAACTATTTTGCCACACCGCAGTTGACACTCATCGCGCAATACTCTGGCAGTACAGGCAACAATTCATTCAAGCACTTTTATCATCATGACATGCACTATCTGGGACAGGATAGTCTTATTGACGAGATGGAACACGAACCGTTGAGTAATGGTAGCAGTCACAATGCCACTGCCGGATTGACTTATAAGCCCAATGACAAGCGCTTGCTTACTTTCACATTGAGTTATTCACACCGGGAGTCGGAAAAAGAGAGTACCATAACACTCTCGCCTATCGGAGGTGATGCAACAACCAATACTTCCTACACTGAGAACCGTTACAATCTATGGGACGGTGAGGTCAATTATGAGTTTCCGCTTCTGGGCAGCACTATCGAGGTGGGCTCGAACTTGAGTTGGATTCACAACAAGTACAGTTACACCTACAACGGCAACGCCCAGCCCAACCAACGCGATGATTTCACAGGTGCATGGTATGCCTCATGGAACCATCCCTATGGCAAATGGAATCCCGAGTTTGGCTTGCGGCTCGTCTATAATGACACGCAACTCGAGCAAGACGTGCACCTAGTATCGCAGCAAGAGAGACACACTTCGATACATCCCGTTGCATCTTTATCCTATACTATCAACTGCAATTATCAGCTAAAAGCTCAATATAGCTCAGAAGATGGGTTCCCGTCCATCTCGATGCTGAATCCCTCAATCATCTATAATTCGATGTTAGACTACAGCAAGGGCAACCCCGATTTGAAGAACTATACCTTGCATTATGCCAGTCTGAATGCCAACCTAAAGGACTTCAGCGTGTATGCAGTATTTAACTGCACACTGCATGACATCTTCACCGCCATCTTGCCTTATGGTGACGACTATTCCATCATCGAATACCCGGTCAACTGCCGCTATAATAACATGTGGGGCTTAAATGTCAGTTACTCGCACACCTTCGGCAAAGTAAGTATCAACACATCTCTATCGGGTTGCTTGTTCCAAACCAAGTTTGAGCAAATGCAGGGGTTTATCACCCCTAAGACCAACAGCATGTCGGTAAGCGCCTATGCTCAGGCTCACTGGCAATTCTGCAAGAGCGGAGATGTCTATGGCTCGATGCGCTACGCAAGCCCCAGACAGGTGGACTTGATTCGTTTTGGTCGTACGCTGGGCATCAACTTGGGTTATACCCAGCGGTTCTTTGACAACCGACTTCGTGTCAATGTCGAAGCTTGTGACCTGTTGGCGCAAGCAAACACACCTCGATGGAGTGAACACTATGGTCACATTAGCCAGTGGCAACGCAACCGCTATGACACCCGCTGCCTGAATATCCGTATCCAGTATGTTTTCAACACCCTGGATAACCATTACCGCAACGCTCGCATAAACAAGCAAAGCAGCAGCCGTGCGGACTGATACAAATGACTCTACTGACGGCAATCCAAAGAATTGATAACAAGCACCCAGCACACTAAGTAATGAAACGACTGCTCATACTGATATTAACCATCTGCGCCGTCGTGACGGCAATGCACGCGCAGCGCATAACCCGTAACTTCCAGAACGTGTCGATGAGCGACGCGCTGAAGTATATCCAGCAGCAGACAGGCAACCACAAGATCGTGTTTATCTACAACGAACTGGAAGACTTCACTGTTACCACCCATGTCAAGAACAAACCTGTTCCTGATGCCATTCGCCAGATCATCGGTTTCTATCCCATCCAGATGATCCTGGGTGATAACAACGATATCT
>CACYAW010000141.1 GCA_902772455.1 uncultured Bacteroidales bacterium | reverse complement strand
AAACGAGTAGATGTTCTCGTTGAACGAGGTGTTATAGGTCATGGCGACCTCAACGGGGATGTCGCCCTTCTTGCTCTTGATGTGGATGACGTCCTGGATGAGCGCCTCCTTGTTGCCGTCGATATAGCGGACGAACTCGTCAAGACCCGTCTCGCTATAGTAGGTCTCGCTGTGGCAGTTGCCGTTCTCGTCCTTGGTACGCAGGTCGGTGATTGACAGCGTCACACCGGCATTCAGGTAGGCCAGGTCGCGCAGACGCTTTGACAGGATGTCGAACTCATAGACCGTGGTCGAGAAGATGTTGGCATCGGGGTGGAAGATAATGGTCGTGCCGTGTTCCTCCTCCTTACAGTCGCCAATGATCTTGACTTCGCTCGTCGGCTTGCCCAGGCTGTATTCCTGCATATAGACCTTGCCACCGCGGCGCACTTCGGCGCGCAGGTAGTCGCTCAAGGCGTTCACGCAGCTCACGCCCACGCCGTGCAGACCGCCAGACACCTTGTAGGAGCCCTTGTCGAACTTACCGCCGGCATGCAGCACCGTCATCACGACCTCGAGGGCCGACTTGTGCAGCTTCTCGTGCTCATCGACGGGAATACCGCGGCCGTTATCGCGAACGGTGATGCTGTTGTCCTCGCCGATGAAGACGTCGATGCGGTTGCAGAAACCCGCCAGAGCCTCGTCGATGGAGTTGTCCACGACCTCGCTCACGAGGTGGTGCAGACCCTTGATGTGCGTGTCGCCGATGTACATCGCCGGACGCTTGCGCACGGCTTCAAGACCCTCCAGCACCTGGATGTTGGACGCTGAATAATTTTTCTCTTCCTGTTCTTCGATATATTTTTCTTCTTCTGACATAAAAATGTAGTTTATTTCACATTTATACCCTCTGTTATAGGGGGTGTCTAAAAACGTACAAAATTACAAAAAATCGCCCATCTGCCAAAGCCTTCAATCCTTAAAAAACCCTAATTCCGACCCCACTGGAAACAGTGGCATTTCGTTGTAAGATTCATGATGTTTAATGATGGCATGAACAAGAAATTTTGTCCAATTGCGGGTAAAAGGTGCGGATTTGGACAAAAATCGAATTATCGGTGGCGGAATGTGGCGGATTTGCTGCAATTGTGCTAATTTTGCGGTGATGAAATTACCTGAGGCATTTATCGAGCAACTGCAAGGGCTGCTGCCCGACGAGTGGCAGGCATTGGCCGACGCCATCACGTCGAGCGAACCCAGTGTCGCCGTGCGCGTCAACGCTGCGAGAGGCGTGAGCGTGCCCGACGGGGCGCGTCGTGTGCCCTGGTGCGGCCAAGGCTATTACTTGGATAACCGTCCGCAGTTCACTTTTGATACCGACTGGCATGCGGGACGCTACTATGTTCAGGATGCCTCGTCGATGTTCATCGCACATGTGATCGGTAGCCTCATCCATGAGCCGGTGCGTTATCTGGACCTGTGTGCCGCTCCTGGTGGCAAGACCACAGCAGCTATCCAGGCGTTGCCGCAGCGTTCACTGGTCGTGGCCAACGAGATTGTGCCGCCACGTGCCCGCGTGCTGGCCGACAACGTCATCCGCTGGGGCCATCCCCGCAGCGTGGTGACGAGCAATGCGCCCGCTCAGGTGGGAAAGTTGACGCATTTCTTTGACGTCGTTGCGGCCGATGTGCCGTGCAGTGGCGAGGGCATGATGCGCAAGGATGACGAGGCCGTCGCCCAGTGGTCACCCGCCCTGGTCGAACAGTGTGCCCAGCGACAGCGCGAGATCCTCACCGACGTGTGGCCCGCCCTGCGTCCCGGTGGCCTGCTCATCTACAGCACCTGCACCTATAACCGGCAGGAAAACGAGGAAATGGCCGATTTCATCGTGCGGGAGCTGGGAGCGACGTCGCTTGAGGTGCCCCTTGATCCGTCATGGAACATCCATCCTGCCATCGGCAGTGACTGTCATGGCTATCGTTTCATGCCTCACCGAGTGGATGGAGAGGGACTGTTTATGGCGGTATTCCGCAAAGATGGAGAGGGCCCGCGACAGGACATCCGCATCAAGGAGAAAAACACAAAAAAAGCCGATGAAATCGGCAAAAATTGGCTTTCGTGCTTCGATGAATATGTTATCGGGCAGCAGGGTGACCTGTCCATTGCCGTCCCGGTGGATATCCGCTGTGAGGTGGCCGCCCTGCGCACTTCGTTGACCGTGCTGCATGCCGGGGTGGAACTGGCCACCGTGATGGGCCGCAAGACGGTGCCGCACCATGCCCTGGCCATGTCAACGGCTAGGGCTGCCGATGCCTTCCCCGTCTGCGAGATGGATTACCAGACTGCACTGCGCTACCTGCGCGGCGAGAGCATCACGGTTGACGGTCCACGGGGCTACGTCCTCGTCGCCCATGCAGGCGCCATCCTCGGCTTCGCCAACAACCTGGGCAACCGCGCCAACAACCTCTATCCCAAGTCCCAACGCATCCTTAGCACCCACCTCCCCGACGAGAAACCTCACATACTGTAAAGAAGCGCCCACCCTGCTATGGATGAGCGTTTCTATCACTATATGAATCGGCTATTTACAGGTTGAGGTAACCTTTCAATGCTTCGACGTATTCCTCGAAGGCTTTGCGGCCTTGTTCGGTAACCTGGCAAGTGGTGCGGGTCTTCTTGCCGACAAAGCCCTTGGTGACGGTAATGTAACCGGCATTGGACAGTTTGTCGAGCTGCACGCTCAGGTTACCTGCGGTGGATTCGGTCTGCTCCTTGAGATAGACAAAGTCGGCCTCTTCCACATTCATCAGGATGGACATCACGGCCAGCCGCAACTGGGAGTGAAGGATGGGATCCAACTCTTTCATCGCTGCTGACGTGCTTTACGGTTAATGATGTGCCCCGGGATGATCATCATGCACGCGAAGGCAATCATGAACAGCGGCAGGAACCAGTTGATGAGCAGGCGCACGTTGCCAACGATAACGTGAATAGCCCAACGCACAAGCCGATGGCTCCGCCTACAATGAGAGACTTCTCTTTTACGATAATGCCCTGGGCTATTTCGGCCATCGGTACAATCATGAGAGGGATAGCAAACATCATCCCCCAGGCATTAAAGCCCTTGAGGCCAAACCCTACACAGAAAAGCGTTGCAACCACGGATGCCAAGCCTACGGTAGTCCATATCTGAGACGTGATTTTGTCGGAGTAACTCTTGACTCCGCTTTTCAGGTCGCTCTTCTTCGACATGATAGGGGTGGCAATACCGCCAACGACTCCTATTGCAAACCACAGCCAGTTCCATGCTGGATTGTGCGTCGTGATAAGCATGATCCATACCAGTGCGGTCACAATCACCGTGAGGTAACCCCACATGAGCAAAATGTTGCCGTCGCCGATGTAGCGCTGGCGGGTGCGAGTGATCATCGCGGTAATCAGTTCGAGGCTCTCGCGCTCGGTCATTTTCTTCTCTTCCATAACTTGAATTGTTTTTGATTGGCTGTAAAGCGGTTTAAAATATAAACTAAAACTCTCCGAAAAAAGAACAGCACTCGCGATTACCGTTCTTGTTTCACGCTGCAAAAATAAAGCGGTTTATAATATAAACCAAATTTTAGACCATTATTTAACTTTCTTTAACAATGCCATTACTTAACGGTAACTATTCACCGAATCGCCTTCTGAAATGTCTCACGCTAAGGCGTCAAGACGCTAAGATGTTTTTTTCGGCGGATTATATGGATTAAAAGGATAGCATCCGCGCCTCTCGCCAAGCCGCTAAGTCATTTCAATCGGCGGACCTTTTTAGGTCGGCGAATTTAACGAATTTAACGAAGGCATCCGCGCTCATATCTTCAAACAGAATGAACGCAGATGCCCCTCTCTAAGCCCTAAGCGCTAAACTCTAAACTGCAGGCCCATGGCCTGCATATTAGACTCTAGACTGCGAGCGCAGCGAGCATCATTCATTCAGCGTGTCATAGGCCTGCAAATCAATGTTGTTTCGCCCCACTGGGTGTTGAGCCACTCCACTTTTTTATGAAATGACGGTTTGCCGAATTCGTTGAGCCTTTGAGTGATATTGTCACTTGTTGGGTATTGGGGCCAACGCTCGTGGTCGGCATTGCCGGCCGCTTCGATCCTGGCCACGAACTG
>CACYAW010000140.1 GCA_902772455.1 uncultured Bacteroidales bacterium | reverse complement strand
AGCAACAACTACGATAGCACCGTCCATCTGAGCGGCACCAGTAACCATGTTCTTTACATAGTCAGCGTGGCCCGGGCAGTCAACGTGAGCATAGTGACGGTTCTTGGTCTCATACTCAACGTGAGCGGTGTTGATAGTAATACCGCGCTCCTTCTCCTCGGGGGCGTTGTCGATCGAATCAAACGAACGAACGCTGTCGCCAGCGATGTCACCGTCCTTTGCAAGCACGGTGGTGATGGCTGCGGTCAGGGTAGTTTTACCGTGGTCAACGTGACCAATAGTACCGATGTTAACATGCGGTTTTGTTCTTTCAAAATGCTCTTTTGCCATAACTTGTTAGTTGTTATTGAAATTGAATGAATATATTACTCTACCTTATTGCGTAAATCACTCCACCTCTTGTGATAACTTTAACCCGCAATCAGTGAGAGGCGAAGCGTTTTACTCGTTGAGCCGATGGCGGGATTTGAACCCGCGACCTCTTCCTTACCAAGGAAGTGCTCTACCCCTGAGCTACATAGGCAATATCCTTTGTTTCTTGAGCGGAAGACGGGGCTCAAACCCGCGGGGGTAGAGATGGATTCGAACCACCGAAGCGATGACGCAGCAGATTTACAGTCTGCCCCATTTGGCCACTCTGGAATCTACCCATTGTGTTATGTTCTTTTGAGCCTCTTGTCGGATTCGAACCAACGACCCCGAGATTACAAATCACGTGCTCTGGCCAACTGAGCTAAAGAGGCATCTATCGTTGCGCAATGAGATACGGGGCGTTCTCGATTGCGGATGCAAAGGTACTGCCTTTTTCCAAACTGACAAACTTTTTCCAACTTTTTTTTCAAAAAAAATTTCAACAATCCTCGAAATCACACACCAACAAACTGTCAATCAGTCACTTATCAGCACAACACCAATAGGCGGATTTCGGGGCCTTCATCGTCACTATTTCTGGTCAGCATTCATTTGACACATTATAATATATAAAAAGAGCATCTGTTGACAACCCGACGCCACCATGATATAGATGACATCAACGCCCAGGCTGTTGCCGGTTCACGCAGAGCCCCCTGCCGGCAGCGTCGTGCAGGCAGGGGGCGTGATAGGTGTTAATATGTGGGGTATGGACTACCTGTCGCGGCGGCCTTTTTCAAGCTGGCGCTTGAGTGCGTCCACACAGTTGTCGATAGCTTCCTCGAAGGTGTCGGCGACCTTGTTGGCAAACAGATCCTCGTTGCGTGGCACGTTAAGCCGCACCGAGGCTTCCTTGTTCATGGCTGTCTCGGGTTTCACTACCTTGAGTATGACCTCGGCATTAGAGATTTCCTCGTTGTACTTACCCAGTTTGTCAACTTTCTTGTTGATAAAATCGTTGAGTTTCTCGGTTGCATCGAAGTGGATGGCATTGATTTTAATTTCCATATAAACCTCCTTTTTTAAGCGCCCGTGGGTGGGCGAGTTCATAATTATGTTTTAGTTCACTCAGTGTCACATGGGTGTACACCTGAGTGGCCGCCAGGCTCTCATGGCCCAGCAATTCCTTGACGTTGTTGAGTTCAGCCCCATTGTTCAGCATGACGGTGGCAAAGGTGTGCCGCAGCACGTGCGGGCTGAGTTTGCCTGAGCCTCCGGCGCCCGCCAGCATGTCGTGAACGACATGATAGACCAGCGAGGGATACAGGGGCTTGCCCTTGCTGGTAACGAGCAGGTTGCCACACTCGGGCCTGATGTCTTGACGCAGCGTGCGGTACCGTCCCACCCATTGCGCCAGCTCGTTGCCGAAGGGGACGATGCGGTCCTTGTCGCGTTTTCCCCTGACCTTGAGCTCGCACTTGTTCACATCGACGGCCGCATCTTGCAGACCGATGAGTTCGCTAAGGCGGATGCCGGTCTCGTAAAACAGCATCACGACGAGCCGGTCACGCACCTGGGTAAAGTCGTCCTGATCGATATCGGCATCCAGCGCTTCATCGACCGTCTTCTCGCGGACAAACTTGGGCAGGGGCTTGGGCAGCTTGGCCAGTTCCACCTGTGCGGCTGGATTAACCGTCATCTCGCCACAGCGCATCAGGTAGCGGTACAGCGCCCTCAACGCCTGCAGCTTGTGCCGCAAGGTGCCAGCGCAGTCGCCCTGCGAGGACCGCTGCATGAGCCACTCACGCATGTCGCCCTGGGTGACCGACGCCAGATGCAACGGCCGGCCTCCTGCAGTCATGTAGTCCTCCCACTGATCCAGGTCACGGCGGTACAGGTCCACCGTTCTCCAGGACAGGTTGCGTTCGAGTCGCAGATATTGCAGGAAGCGTTCAACTGTAGCGTTCATAGGCATACTATTGTGTGTGACTGCTGTCAATTCCCCGCGATTCCAACTCACGTGGCAGCAGGGGGCTGATTTGACGTGCTAAAGTTAGCAACTATTTATATGAATTGCAAATTTTAGGCCAAAAAAAATGGCGGAAACCGATTTTTTCTCGATTTCCGCCGTTTTATTGTGCTGAAAAACGCGATGTAGCGTATTACTCCTCACGAGCGCGCAGCTGCTGAACGTACTCGGCCTTCATCATCTTCTTGCGGTTGGTGATTGAGGGCTTCTCAAAGGCCTGACGCTTGCGCAGTTCCTTAATGACACCGGTCTTTTCAGTTTTGCGTTTGAATTTCTTGAGGGCGCGTTCGATGTTGTCGCCTTCCTTAACGGGAACAATAATCATAATGAGTTTGTTTTTTTGATTTTAATGTTATATTTGTTTGTAAAATGTTTGGAATATCTACTCCATGTTGCGGCTCTATAGGGATGACACATCGCCAGCGAGCCACGTGCCGAGCGATGCCAAATCGGATGATATGTATTGAAAATCAGTCTCTTAGATCAGGATTTACAACCCCCTTTCAATTTTTAGCGCCGCAAAGTTACACATTTCTTCTTCAACCGACAAAGAAAAAATCGTTTTTTTTATTATTTCTGTTCCCTAAAAAACAGCAGGTTACCAACCGGACATCCTTCTTGAGACGCAAGATTTTGCTTCCCCACACATTTGCCTAGACGTGAAACAGCGGTTGATGCTCTTGAGTACGCTTTGAAAAAAACATTGCATGGGAGAAGATTCCCATGCAATGAAATCGGGTTATCACCCATCTTTTAACTTATGAAAAACTACATACCACTATTTCTTGCGGTGACGCACTGAGCGCAATCCATTATTGACAGTCTGTGTGCTGGTCTTGGGCTTGCGTTCCTTAACCTTGGTCTTTTTCTCTTTAGCCTTGGTCTTACTGGACTTGGTGGATTTGCTGGAAGACTTGCTGGACTTGGCTCCACGCTTGGTGGTGCGTGCCACGGTCTTCTCATCACCAGCGGCCTCGCCCTCAGTCACCTCGGCGCCTTCCTCGCCTTCTTCCAGTTCACCCTCGGCTTCGGCTCGGGCCTTTTCCTCAGCCTCGGCGCGTGCCTGGAGCACCTCCAGAGGCGGTACCCACAGATCCTTGTTGAAGCTGCGCAGCCTCTCCTCGATGCTGTCCTGGGCGTGCTTGTAGGCCTCGGCATCGGGATAGAGCGCCTTGAGGGGCTTGTTGCGCAGGTTCTTGGTCTTGATGATCTCGCCGGTGTACATGTTCAACTTGAAGAAGTCGTCGATGCTGTAACGCGGCAGGTTGTTGTCA
>CACYAW010000139.1 GCA_902772455.1 uncultured Bacteroidales bacterium | reverse complement strand
GCCTCGCTGCCACCGCAGGTAACGATGATATCGTCAACGCTCAGGTCGATGTTGTAGCGCTTGTAGTAACCTACCAGTTTCTCCACATAACTGGGAATACCCTGTGAGGGCGAGTACTCAAGCACCTTGCGGTCAATATGCTTCAGAGCCTCGAGGCCTTCCTCGGGGGTGGGCAGGTCGGGCTGACCGATATTGAGGTGATACACTTTGATACCGCGTTTCTTGGCTTCAGCAGCAAACGGAGCAAGTTTGCGGATGGGCGATGCCGGCATCTTCACACTGCGTTCTGAAAGTTTAGGCATAATACTGATTTTCTTGTTGTTGTTTGATAATGATATTTGAAGTTGTCAATTTTCAGCCGACAAAATTACACTTTTTTTTCCAAACAACAAATATAACGCAACCATTCAGCCAAACGAACCTCAAACCTGGGCCTCACGCTAGGCCTAAAAACAGCATCCGCTTCCGTTATTTGGAAGCAGATGCCATAGTAAAATTCGTTAAATCAGCCGACAGCTAAAAGTCGCCGACTGAATAGGGCTACCGTCAATCGTTGCCGGCGAGCAGACGGTCGATCAAGGTAGTGACATCGGCGATGTTGATTTCGTTATCGACACTGACATCGGCGCAAGTGTCGCAAACGAAGGTTGCCGAACCCAGCAGGTAGTCGATCAGCGTGGTGACATCGGCAATGTCGACTTCATGGTCGTGGTTCACGTCGCCCACCTCAAACTCATGGGGAGCGGGGCCGTTATCAAACAGGGTAACAGTCTCGACGTTGCTCCATACGCTCTGGGTGCCATTGATGTAGTAGGCCTTTACCCTATAGGTGTAGGTGCCGCCCTCGGTCAAGCCGGTCACGGTGTAGAATTTGTCGGTGATACCGGTAATCACACGGCTATTCTCGTCGCCATCCTCAACAGGAAGGGTAAACATCTTCTTGGCAGCATCGATTGTTGCGCTGTAGATGTCCACCTGGGTAACAACGACACGCTTGGTGTTGGAGCCGTCGCCACCGGTGATGGTCACCTTCTGCTCAGCATCGGCTTCACAGTTCAGGACGAAGGTATAGATTTGGTCAGCATTGACAATCACACTTTGGTCACTGTTGCCACAAGAGACGGTAACGGGAATGTCAGTATCGGCCGTCTGATAAGGACGCATAGTGAGCATGACAGTCATCTTGCCACCGCTCTGGGTCATGTCGAGGGCCGGTGTGGTCAATGTGCCGACACTGCCACCACCACCCAGACGAATACCACCACGTGCCTCGTAGGCATTGCTGCAAGCCCAACCCATATTAGAGGTATAGCTGTCTATCTTCTTGATTGTAGTCGAAGAATTGTCCGAACAGTAAGGGAAGGTCTCGGTAAAGACTTTCTCATATACGCCAGGCTCGCTGCCATCGTCGGCATTCACTTCGAGGGTGTAGCTCTTGACATTCTCGGCAGGTGTCTCATCGGTCCAGTTGGCACGGAACGAGGTCAAGGTGATGTGAGTGCTGTCAACGGGCTGCATCACGGGATCATAGGCCTCGATGGGAGCAGGGGGTTCAATACCCATGACCATCAACTCGCCCAGGCTGTAGCTGTAACCCTGATTGTTGAACGCACGCAGTGCAAAGTAGCCGTTACCGGTACCACCCCAGCCCCAGTTGATGGAGTACATGCCGCTGGATGCATCATAGCCATCTACATTGAAGGCGTGGCCGTAGAACGAGTTATAGGCACTGCTGTAGCTATAAGCGCAATAGACCACGGGGCGGCCTGCAGCCAGCTCATCCTGCAGCATCACACTCCAATCGGCGTCACTGATGAGCATGTCTTCACCATTGGTGTCAAAGTTCAGCTTAGCCTTGTACTCGACACGGGCATCCACATAGCCAAACAAGTGGCAAGCCCTGAGGATGTCGTCCTCCCAGGCCTCGCTGCCTTCGTTGGTATAGTCCATCTGCTCGGCCTGACCGATGTAACGCATGAGCCATGCCACGGCATTCCTCTCGGCATCTGTAGCGTTAAACGTGTACACAGGCAGCATATTGGCCCAGTCAAAGGTGATGGAGGGCAATGTCGGGAGATCGAAATGGCGGGTACGGGTGGTGTAGCCAGGCACCTCAGGGGTGGGCTGAGAGGGATACTGCCACTTGTAGAACACCTGTGCCAGCGACGTGGCAGCACAGCCGGTCTGGCCGCGGCGGTCACCGTCCATAGGGCACTGGTTGTAGAAGGGATAGCCCTGGTTCCACATGGCTTCGAGCATCGGTTCGATGGTCTCGGTGCGATTGGCCCTGAGGGCGGGTTTTTCCACTACCAGTCCGGGATGAGCCTGGAGGTACTCCATCTGGTGTTTGTAGGTGTCCAGCCAGAACTGCATGTTCTCAGGCAGGCTGCTCATGTCCTTCAGAGAACCGTCACCATAGGCAAGAATCTCCTGGGCGCGGTCGTCACCAGCGACAACGACGAAGCCACGGTCGGTGTTCACCACATAAAAAGCGGCCTTGTTGGCCTGTTTGGAATTCATCTCCTGGTGTACCCACTTGACAGTGGGAGTTGCAGCATTGAAGCTGCCTTTAGAGGAACGGTTCACCAGGAAACGCTGTGCCATCGACTGAGCTGCCGTCACACTAACGTCGGCAGCCATTACCTGCAGCGCCACACACGAGAGGGCGAAAAGAAAAAGTAACTTCTTCATAATGAATACTAGTTAATATATTTGTAAGTAAAGGGTAAGATTTGTTAATCGATGAAATGTGCGCTCAAAGATATACATAATCAACTATCTATGCAAGCTAAAAGGCAAAAATACACAGAATGAAAGGCCTGATACCTTCATACCATTTTTTACACAGGGCGCCATCTTAAAAAAAATCGGGGCTCAGGCACAAGAGTGCCCAAGCCCCAAAAATAAATCAGGGGACAATCATAAACATATTCTTATTCGCTAGCAATGAGTATGTCAATCAGATCGGTAACATCCGATATCGTCACATCACCGTCAAGATCGACATCACCACAAATGATACAAGCATCGTTTTGTATTCCTAGCAGGCAGTCAACCAACTCGGTAACATCAGCTATCGTAATGCTGCCGTCGTGATTCACGTCGCCAACAGCATAGCCATGTCCTTCACCATGCAGGACGACGGTCTTGGCCTTGCTCCAAGGGCTCCAGGTGTCGTCGGTGTAATGGGCCTTCACGCGGAAGAAGAAGGTGCCGCCGGCTGTCAGGTTCTTAACTGTGTAGAACTTG
>CACYAW010000138.1 GCA_902772455.1 uncultured Bacteroidales bacterium | reverse complement strand
ATAAGAGAACAGCACGTTCTCGGCAGCACGGCCCTGGTGGGTGGGGATGACATACTTGAAGCCGAAGATGCGTTGTACCACGCTCTCAAACTTGTAGAACGAGGTGGCACCGGCGTAACTCTCGTCACCCAGCATCATCTCGGCCCACTGGCGGTCGCTCATCGCACCGGTACCGGAATCGGTCAGGCAGTCGATGTAAACCTGCTCAGCCTTGAGCATAAACACGTTGTTGTGGGCTTCCTTGAGCCACTGCTCACGCTCGGCACGGGTGCTCTTGCGAAGAGGCTCGATCATCTTGATCTTCCAAGATTCAGCAAATGGTAATTCCATTGATTTTCAAATATTTAGGTTAAACTTTTTTCGTCATTTACAGTCAAAATTGAACCCTCGGAAAAGGTAATTATATTCAATTTTTATGCAAAGTTAAGGCAACTTGGCGAACTGGCAAAAAAAACGCCGCTTTTTTTGCCCCGTTACCGTTTTTTAACAATTTTCGCACAAGGAACCCGTTGCTTTCGCTGAATGGTTACGATAAAGCACAACCCTCCGGCCTGACACCGCCACCCTACCCCACGCCGAGCCGCTGAACAGTGACGATGAAGCCGGCAAACATGCCCCAACCAAAAAAGGGACCTGATGGCCCGAAGGCCGTCAATGTCCCTTTTTGTTGGGTGTTTCCAGATCCAGATGTCTGGATAGATGATACTGTTTTTCCCTAGGCAGGCCACCCATCGGCGGTCCGCAACGCGTGCGGCAACCAAGAGAGCGTCACTCGTTCTTGTTCAGGATGACCAGAGCGCCTATCACACCCGGTATCCATCCGAAGCAAGTCAATATCGCTATGATAAGCACCGATCCGCACCCCTTGTCCACTACGGCCAGCGGCGGGAAAATAATCGATAATAGTACCCTGAACAGTGACATCGTCCTACTCCTTTCTTTATTAACTTAAATCATTCATTCCCGAATCAATTAGCAAATCCCGTGCCAAACTTTAGTAATCCACTGTCTTGCTGGAAAAAACAAGTAAAAACTAATATTTTTAGTTTTATTAACTAAAATAATTTGGTACATAACTAAAATAATTAGTTAATTTGCGACGTGAAACTCAAAAAAGAGCGAAAATGAAACAGTTAACACAGAAAGAAGAGGAAATCATGGAGCGGATGTGGGACCACGGCCCCATGCTCGTGCGTGAGTTGCAGGCCTGCTATGACGAGCCCCGCCCCCATGTGAACACCTTGGCTACATTAATGAAAATATTAGAGGAAAAGGGTTTCCTGGGCCACAAGGCCATCACTGCCCGCTGCTTCCAGTATTTTGCCCGCATCAGCCGCGAGGAGTATCGCGGCGGCTCGTTGACCAACGTGGTCAACAAGTTCTTCGGCAAGTCCTACCTGAGCGCCGTGTCGGCTCTGGTCAAGAGCGAGAAAATCAGCGTCGAGGACTTGAAAGAACTCATCCGTGAAGTGGAACAGAACAACCAACAGTAACCGTCAACCGCTATGTTATTAATGTATCAAATCAAAGTGGGCCTGTGCCTCATCGCCTTCTACCTGCTGTGGAAGTTGCTGCTCAGCCGTGAGACGTTCCACCGGTTCAACCGGGTGGCACTGCTCTTGGTCATGGCACTCGCGATGGTGCTGCCGTGGATTCAGTTCACGATAGCCTCCCCCGCCCCGGTTGCCAATCCCATCGTGATGCTGGAAGAACTGATCATCACACCGGCCAGTGCTGCTCAACCCGAGCAGGTGAACAGTTTCTGGAATATAATGAACATTGCCAACGTGCTGTATTTTATCGGGGTGGCTTTGGTGGCAGCATGGCTGCTGCATAGCCAATGGAGCCTGCACCGCCTGTTGAGGAAGGGACGAAAAGAATTGCTGCCTTGTGGCATCACATTGCATATTGTCCCTGGTGACCAAGCACCATTCAGTTATTTCAAGCACATTGTGATCAATGAGCAGGATTATCAGGACAACAAGCGCGAAATCCTCGTTCATGAACAGGCCCACTTCAGGCTCGGACATTCATGGGACGTGCTGTTCATCGAATTGATGACCATGTTCCAGTGGTGGAACCCTGCCGCATGGCTGATAGGGCGAGAGTTGAGGCAAGTTCATGAATATGAGGCCGATGAGGCCGTAGTCAACCAAGGCGTCGACGTGAAGCAGTACCAGTTGCTGCTGATTAAAAAGTCCGTTGGGGACCAACTGTTCTCGATGGCAAATAACTTCAATTATCAATCTTTAAAAAAGCGAATCCGTATGATGACGATTAACAAAAGCAGCCGATTGAGACAATTGCGTGCGCTGGCTGTTGTGCCCGTGATATCATTGGCGCTGTTGGCCTTTGCCAACCCGACAACCGAAACAGCCGATGAACTCGTTGTAGTGGCCTATAATGAGCCCGAGGTATCCCAGGATGTCTATGAATCTGTCGAGCAGATGCCGGAGTTTCCCGGTGGCCAAGCCGAAATGATGAAATATCTGGCACAGAACATCCAATATCCCGCTAATGCGGCCAAGAACAATGTCGAGGGCCGTGTGGCTGTGCAGTTTGTGATTGAGAAGGACGGACGGATTGGGGAAGTCAAGATAGCCCGCTCGGTAGATCCCGAACTGGATGCCGAGGCACTTCGCGTGGTCAAGTCAATGCCCAACTTCATCCCCGGTCGCCAAGACGGCAAACCAGTGGCCGTTTGGTACACCATCCCCATTTCCTTCAAACTCCAGGGCGAACCTCAAAAACAAGACGGTGAGTAATTCTACACTTACCCTATAGTTATTAAAGTAGCGTGAGTTCGATGAAACACAATCGTCGAACTCACGCTAAACATACGCAAACTATTGATATTTAATAAATTATCATAGATGATGTTTTTAAAAAACAATCAGCGATTGCCCGTCATCGTCCTTGCCGTACTTTGGTCATGGGTTGCAGTGGCTTGGGGCAATGATAGCATCCCGTTCCTGTACCGTGGGCATCTCTATCTCCCTGCATGTATCAACAATGAACATCAGGCCAACGTTATCTTTGACACGGGAGGCTCTGTCCTGTTCGGCATCGACAGTGTCTATCTCTCGGCCTCGGAATGGCATCCCCAGAGCCTTGGCCAGGCCAGAACAGGGGGTGCCGCGGGTAGCACCAGTGTGCGCGTCATCATGGACCTTACCTCGTTGAGCATCGGGTCATTAAAGAGCACCTACCAGAATGTGCCGATTTTCAAGTTGAGGGATGTGGTGGATTGCCATGTCGATGGCATCTGGGGCATCAAGGACATTGAGCAGCATCCGTTGGAAATCAACTTTGA
>CACYAW010000137.1 GCA_902772455.1 uncultured Bacteroidales bacterium | reverse complement strand
CTTCGCCTGCCACTACGAGGACAAGGACACCGTGGGCAAGCGCTACCGCCGCCAGGATGCCATCGGCACCCCCTATTGCATCACCGTCGACGGCCAGACGCTCGAGGACAACACCGTCACCCTGCGTGACCGTGACACCATGCAGCAGGAGCGCGTCGCCATTGCCGACCTGCCTGCCATCCTCGCCCGCGAGTGCAGCCTGAACAACGTACTGCGCAAATTGATGTAATCTTTTAGAGGCTTTAGGCTTTGGTTCTGTCAGACAACACCTAATGCCTAAAGCCTAACACCTAACGTCTAAAAAAATGAAGAAGTTTTTCTATGCCTTCATCATGGCCGTTTTGGCTCTCACGTCGCTCAACTCTTGCCTGGGCGACATTGGCAAGGACGAGTACAGGAGTTGGCGCGAGGCTAACGAGGATTGGTTTCAATTCCAGGCCGCCTCGGGCCAGTACACCCAGTATATCGCTTCATGGGACCCCTCGGCCCGTACGCTCATCCACTGGCACAACGATACGATGCTGACGCGTAACAATCTCAAGCCTCTCATCACCTCGACGGTGGATGTGAAGTATCGCTTGAGTTTGTATGACGGCACGCGCGTGGATTCGTCCTATACGAGTTCGTCGGTCACCCTGGCCGACAGCATCTATCGCTCGATGGTGAACACTAATGTCGAGGGCTGGATGATTGCCTTGACCCACATGCACGTGGGTGACAGCTGTACGGTGATTATCCCTTATCAGCAGGGTTACGGCTCCACCAAGAAGAGCGACGTCCTGAAGCCTTACAGCAACCTTATTTTTGACATGAAACTGGTGGACATCTACAAGTACAAAGCCAACTAACTTGATGTTGGACTGGTTAACGAGAAATCCCCTGGGCATCGCCTAGGGGATTTCTCGTTGGTTGTCTGTGCCGTGGCTCTGCCGCGACCGTTGGTTGTTTACCGCAGCGAGAGCTGGTAGTTGTAATACTTCTCGTTGCCGGTGATGTCCTCGACGACCTTGATGAACGGCGGCATTTCCACCTCGTCGCCCTCCTTGATGCCCTCAAGTTCCAGAATCTGCATGCCCAGCTTGGGCTCGATGTAGGTGTCGAGCTCGAAGTAGCGGTTCTTCCACACGAAGCACTTGCGCATCTTGCTGATGGGCTTGCGGTTGGGGTCAGCCAGCTGCAGCAGGTCCACATACTGCTGAGCCGTGATGCGGCGCTCGGTCTCGATCTGCTTGTCGCTGCTCACGGTCTTCTTGATGGTCTGGAAATAGACGTAACTGCCCTGCCAGCCGCGTTTGCGCACGCGCATCTCGGTGCCCGGTTCGCTCAGCAGGTAGGTCTGCGTGATCTCGCTCTCGGTATATTCGGGAATGTCGTCGATGACCTTGACGATGTATTTGCGCTCCTGCTCGATGGGGCAGGGAACGCCCAGCACGGTCGAAATCTCGTTAAGCACCTGGCGCAGCTTGTCGTCAAAGTCCATGTGGTTGCTGATGACGCGCAGGTGGGGATGGCCCGTCCATGCGCTCAGCACCTTGCGGTCGAGCTCACGCGCCATTTCCACGTCCTCGCTGCGGAACTTGTTGTTCTCGTTGGTGTAGAACTGCTCGGCACCTGCAGCGGCGGTCACCATGTGCAGGATGGCCTCGTAGCGGGCGTCACGCAGCTTCACGGTGTTGGTGCCCATCTCCTCGGTCAGTGCCTCCCATATCTCGGGCGAGACATAGGCGCTGATGTCCATCGTGCCGCGGTCGCACACGATGAGCACGGGTTTGCTGCACTGCGCAGCCATCTTGGCGAAATGATCTTCCAGCTCCAGCTGGATGTTAAGTGTCGATTTCTCGGCCTCAAAGAACAGGGCCTTGTTGTGCGTCAGGTAGTTGATGCCGGCGCTGCTGAACATGGTGGGCACCTCGGGAATCGCAAACACCTGGAATCCCAGGCCGCTGAAGTGCTCAATGATGCGGGCCATAGCCGTCGTCTTGCCCGCGCAGGGGCCACCCGTCAACACAATCTTAGTGATTTTATTGGTGATTTTATCAGTCATCTTTCGTTCGGGTTTATTTCACAAAAAGAAAGCCAAAGATACACACAATCTTCCACCCCCACAACCTTTTCACCCTAAAAGATGTGAATAAGACTCATAATTGACAAAAAGCCCACCGAGGTAATCGGTGAGCCAACAAGACTGTAATTACTCTCGTTACAACCTCCAGCCGACGCTGATGTAGAGTGAGGTGAGCGGTCGACGGCGAATGTTTTTGGAATCTTCGTAGTTGATGGATGGAGCCCAACCTGCACGAATCATTAAGCCGCTCTTGGTCTGCAGACGGTAGCCGATATTGCCGAAAACGAAGTATCCGAAACTCCTGTCCGTCGTTGGGAAATATGCATGTCCACCGGATTCTAGAAATTCTATTCGCTCGCCATAGTATCCCAGGCTACAACCGAGACCCAATTCGAGTTTCTGCTCGTTTTTGCCTAGCAGGTAATTGATTTCGAGCGGGAAAGCAAATCCTTGTACCTTAGTAGCACTAGGACTCATGCGTGCGTGTGTGCCCTGAGTATAACCGACGCCTACACGGTATCCAAACCCATGGTTGCCCTTAAAACGGCTGTCAAAGTTTACTCCGACAATGTTGTGGACACCCAAGGCCTCGATAGAGATACTGCGCTCGGCCCTTTCCTGCGACATGGCAGCGCCAGTTGTAAGAATCAGGCACATCAGTGCGATAATTGTTTTCTTCATAAACAAAATCTTTTAAATTAATCAAATGTTGTAAAAACTATGTCTGTTATACTCTAATATTATATACACACTCGGGCCGATTTACTAAACCCTTTTCCACTACTTTTTTTGTTCACGCGACAAAAGTACCGAATGCGGTTCTTCCCATCTATACCCAAATGGGTATTATTTGACGAGTAGAGCCATTTTCAATCATTTGGATATTGTTGCTGCGAACGCATCAATTTCAACAAGCGGTTGTCACTATTATTTAGTCAAAGTAGTCCCCGGTCTTTGTTCTTCTCGTCGTCAAATGTTGATTGGTTCTTGACTTTGAAGCGCTTGTCGTTGTTCAGACGGAATCCCACCCTGAGCAATATGAGGTTGTCATAGGTCTTCAAGTTCAAGCGTTGATGCTCTTTATAGAAGTCAGTATCAATGGCGCGTTGCTGATACTCCCGCACGCCTAACCGGATGGGAGGCAAATAGGTGAACGAGACATTGATCCTGTCGTGCCAGAAGGTCTTGAACAATGAGACCGCCCACATGTCCTGCTCCTGCTGCTCATATCCTTGAAGCAATGGCACTTTGCGCAATGAGCGTGAATA
>CACYAW010000136.1 GCA_902772455.1 uncultured Bacteroidales bacterium | reverse complement strand
CCCCGAGCGCCTGCTCAAGCATGCCCGCTCGCTCATCAGCAAGGGTTGCCGCATCGCCGCCGTCAAGTCGGGTTCCAGTGAGAGCGGTAGCCGTGCCGCATCCAGCCACACCGGCGCCATCGCATCGAGCGACACCGCCGTCGATGCCTTGTTCCGCAAGGCCGGTATCGTTCGCTGCTACTCGCGCGACCAGCTGACCACCATCGGCTGTGTGCTCACCCTGCCCGAGATGACCGGCAAGAACGTCGCTATCGTCACCCACGCCGGCGGCCCTGGTGTGATGCTGACCGACGCCCTGTCCAAGGGCGGCATGAACGTGCCTCTGCTCGACGCCAAAATCGGCGAGGAACTCAAGGCACAGCTCTATCCCGGCTCATCGGTGGCCAACCCCATCGACTTCCTGGCAACGGGCACTCCCGAGCACCTGGGCATCTGCATCGACTTCTGCGAGAAACGCTACGACAACGTGGACGCCATCGTGGTCATCTTCGGCACACCGGGCCTTGTTCCCTGCGACGACGCATACAACGTGCTGCATGAGAAGATGCTCACCTGCAAGAAACCCATCTTCCCTGTGCTGCCTTGCTTGAACATCGCCGGCCGCGAGGTGAAGGAGTTCATTGACAAGGGTCATGTGAACTTTGCCGACGAGGTGGCCCTGGCCGAAGCGCTGATTCGCGTGAGCAACACGCCCAAGCCCGCCACCACCGACAACCTGTGTCCCGAAGTTGACGTCAAGGCTGTTCGCGCCATCATCGACGGCATCAAGGAGGACGGCTACATCTCGCCCGACAACGTGCGCGCCCTGCTGCAGGCAGCCGCCATTCCCGTCGTGCCTGAGAAGGTTTCGGCCAACCGTGACGAACTCGTTGCCGCAGCCCGCGAGATGGGTTATCCCATCGTTGTCAAGGTTGTCGGCCCCGTGCACAAGAGCGATGTGGGCGGCGTGACGCTCAACGTCAAGGACGACGCACAGCTGGAGGCCGAGTTCGACCGCATGATGCAGATTCCCGACGCTACCGCCGTGATGATCCAGAAGATGATCAGCGGCACCGAGCTGTTCATCGGCGCCAAGTTCGAGCCCACCTTCGGCCACAACGTGCTGTGCGGCCTGGGCGGCATCTTCGTCGAGGTACTGAAGGACGTGCAGTTCGGTCTCGCACCGCTGTCACAACCCGAGGCCGAGCGCATGGTACGCTCCCTCAAGGGCTACAAGATCATCCAGGGCACCCGCGGCAAGCAAGGTCTTGACGAGGCCACCTATGTGAAGATCATCTGCCGCCTCTCGACCATGCTCCATTACGCTCCCGAGATCCATTACGCTCCCGAGATCAAGGAGATGGACATCAACCCGCTGCTGGCCGGTCCCGACCACGTCACCGCCGTTGACGCCCGCATCCGCGTCGAGAAGTAAATTCACCAAGGCAGAGCCTTGGCCCACGTGACACTACGACCGCAGCTTGCCTTGCATGGCATCCCGCGTAACGTGTTCCGTGGGCCGGGGCTCTGCCCCGGTTTATAACGACAAGAGCATGCCATTGAGCGAGAACAAGAAACGCTGGCTAGCCGATCATCCCGAACTCGGGCGACACCAGTCCATGAAAAGGCGGCACGACCATCATGACTACCAGTCGCCCTGCATCTACATGATTACACTCGTTGTCAAAGGACGCCGTCCCTTGTTAGGCTCCGTCTGCAGTCCTGACGACAACCATTCCCAGCCTTGGTTCAATCCCACTCCCTTAGGGGAACGTGTCCAGGCATGCTGGCGCGAGATACCCCAATTCTATCCCCAAGTCAGATTACTATCCCTGCAACTAATGCCCGACCATCTGCATGGCATCATTCACGTTACCAAACAGCTCCCACGCCATTTGGGGCACGTCATCAACGGTTTCAAGGTCGGATGCAACAAGGCCGCCAAAGAAATGTCGTTAGCACCGATATGGGAAGAGGGTTACAATGACCGCATCCTACAGGGCAGAGGATAACTCAAAACCATGTTCAAGTATCTGGATGACAACCCTCGCCGCCTGTGGACCAAACGCAACAACCCAGAGTTTTTCAAAACACAACAGGATACCAAGATTGGAGAACATAGCGTGACCATCATGGGCAATCGCTTTCTGCTCGATAGTCTCAATAAAATCGCTGTAAAATGCTCCCGAAAAATGAGCGATGAAGACATTGAGCGCACAATTATCCGATGCTTGATGATGGCTCAACGCGGTGCCGTGCTCGTGTCGCCCCGCATCAGCCCAGGAGAGAAAGCCGTGATGGACATGATTCAAGAGGCAGGCTTCCCATTCATCCAATTGCTCGAGAATGGATTCTCCCCCATGTGGAAACCTGGCGGAGAAATGTTCAATGCTTGCGCCAGCGGGCAGGTTCTGCTTGTCGCACCCTGGTCCTACCACAGTGATCGCCACGCCATCACTCGAGACCAATGCAACCTCCTCAATGACCTGGCGGTCCTCATCTGCCAACAATGAGCACTCCTATAACAAGCGGCTGCAACCTGATGAAGAGGGGTTGCAGCCGCTGCTATCTCATCTATTTGCCACAAAGGAAGGTGCCAGGTCTACCGTTGATTAATCTTGGCATTGGGAAAACGTTTCAAGATGGCCTTTTTTTCAGCTTTCGACATCTTACCTCCTATTTCAAATCTGTCAATCGTCAGTTGGTCGAGCCATTTGGGCAGGACAACCTTATCGGTGAATTCAAGGGTCAACGATTTGATGTGCTCCATCCGGGCAAGGATTTCTGGAACCTCCTTTACTCGGAGATATATTCCTCCAAATTCATCCTCATCCTGTTCCTTGTATATTTTCAATAAATCATCGTCTGATGGAGCCTTAAGTGCCATCCATCCGATTTTTGGAGTCAGCATGTTGGCTTCGGTATCCACTTCGGCACCGATGAATCCGGCCCACAGTTCCATTGGACTTTGGCTCAGTACATTTCCTGCCCCGTCAACATTTCTATATTTGAAGTCAACG
The DNA here is from genome assembly GCA_902772455.1 of uncultured Bacteroidales bacterium. Lineage (GTDB taxonomy): Bacteria > Bacteroidota > Bacteroidia > Bacteroidales > Muribaculaceae > Sodaliphilus. The sequence goes on along the minus strand of CACYAW010000136.1, from coordinate 1,671 downwards.
TACACTCTTTCAGATGGCATGCCTGTCATCATGGTTGTGCTCTTGAACGTCTTGCCATTCTCGTCGGGGAAGAGTTTCAAGAACCATCCGTCAAATTTGGTGGGCTCGGATTTAGGGTCACAGCTGGGACCCCTCACTTCGTCTATCCGTTTTTTCTTGACAATGTCCTGCCAGAATCCTTTGTTGGGATGTCCCTCTGCCGCCTGGATAAACTCAGTCAGTATCGGCTCAAGGTCCTTGGTCCATCCACCCAGCCCATATTGCTCAAGCTTCCGAGTCTTTTCAAGCACACGCTGCCAGTCCTCAGGAGTGCCGTTCAAAGTAATCGAGGGAATACCACACACAATGAATATCGCAATATAATCAAAATAGGATTTCACGCTCTCCATGAGCGTTACCTGCGAAGCCACACGTTCGACGGGATCCGTTGTAGAGAAATCGGCAGTAATGACATTGGCGATGCCATCTTTGGTAAACTGGTCTATTTGTGACGCAAAACCGCCAATCAACTGGGGCCAGTCAACGTCCTCTGAAAACAGGTCATCAGTGCTCACAATAAGGTCCATCTTTCCCGAATGGTCAACCAACCGGTGGCGAACTTCCTCGGAATGGGCGTTGACGTAGCGGGCAAACCCTTGGCTAATGAGCAACCATACCATATCGGGCGACAGTGTGACTGACTTATGATTGGCATAGGCCGTGATAAGGGTATTGTAGAAATCCATATACGCCAAGTTATGCTCATCGGCAAAACTTGTGGCAATAATATGGTATCCGTCCGCGGGTTCTCGATCAGACGAAAGCACGTTCTCTGCTATCTGACTACCATCCTTGAGTATAAACTTGTAGTCGATGAATGGAAGATTCTCATCAACCACAAACGTAATGCTGCCCTGCGATTGCGCAATGATTTTGCTCTCTTTTGCCAATACTGAGAGAGTGGCAAGAGCAAATAATAAAGTAAAGTAACTCTTAGCCATAATGTTTAGATTTTAATGATTGAAAATGCAAAGATATAACTAATTATTTAAAAATGATGATAAATTATGAAAATTTTTTATATTTTTTGATATAAACATTGAAAACAACAGTTCCAAACGCCCCTTTTTGTTCTGCACAAGATCAATTCTTGTCCCGTGGACTGAGGCTGAGCCTCGGGTAAAAAAGTGAACAAAATTGAGTGCAAAAACAGGAGAATCGATGAAAAAAAGAGCAAGGGGGCCGCTTGCACATGTTAATCTTTGTTAAATATTGATGATTTGATGCGGTTTTTGATGGTTTGGAGGGCCTAAAAGAAAAAATGTTTTGGTCAGGTCGGGGGAAAGCAGTACCTTTGCGCGCCGATTATTACCAAAGTAAGAGCCCATTAGGGCAATGTCATGTGGGATTTGGCCGTCCTGCAGGATGTTGCTTGGGCAATTAACTAACTATTAATTAGGATTTTAGAAAGTGGATACTTTAAGTTACAAGACAATTTCGGCTAATGCCGAAACCGTTCAAAAGGAATGGGTGGTAGTTGATGCTACCGACCAGATCCTGGGTCGCTTGTGCTCCAAGGTGGCAAAATTGCTGCGTGGCAAGTACAAACCCAACTACACTCCCCACGTTGATTGTGGCGACAATGTGATCATCATCAATGCCGACAAGTGCAAGATGACCGGCAAGAAGTGG
>CACYAW010000135.1 GCA_902772455.1 uncultured Bacteroidales bacterium | reverse complement strand
AATCATGTACTTGGGCTCTGGGCGGAGCGTGAAAGTCAAATCGGTGCCCCCAGGGACAAAGTAAAATCCGTCGGCATTGGTCATCACCACAGTGCTATCCAGCTCGATACTACCCGCCCCCGTGATATTGCGGTCAATATCACAATAAACGCCCAAGGTTTCGTCCTCAACAAGGCCACCCCAATAATCGTCGAACATGTGGACTTTATAGTGGTAATAGGTCCCCTTGGGGATGTGTTTGCGCGAAACATAGTTACAGTACCATCCCCATGACCGGTCTACCTTGGGTGGGGTGTGGCATGAAATATAGAGATCATCCAATGTATTGACTATCCATTTTCCCAAATAAGAGATGGATGACGGCAGTCTAAGCACCCTGAGGCTATCACATCTATCAAATGCAAAATCGCCAATGCTTGTGATGGTAGATGGTAAATCGATGGACTTAAGATTCGATTTGTTCATGAAAGACAATTGACCTATCTGAACAACGGTATATTCCTCGCCGTTATAGGTCGTAGTAGCAGGGATGGTGACATGGCCATTGACCCCAACTTGACTGCCTTGAACTGTCTCTACCGTCTTGTTCTCATTAGATAGAATATGGTATTTGATGCCGTCATTAATGAAGGTAATATAATTTTGGGCATGAGCGGCAAAAGTGCGACAACTCAGCATCAGCGCCACTGCAATGAGTATTTTGATGTGTTTCATAACTGACTATTTTACAAGGTGGAGTTAAATGATGATTTTAATCGTAGTATTGCCGCTCTGCACCAGATAGATGCCTGACGGCACGTTGATGGTTAACGAGCCACCATTGCCGACTTTATGAGCGACAAGACGACCTGCGGTGTCATATACCCGTACAGTCTCGCCTTTGTTTACGCCCTCGATGCGCAACTGGCCCTCAGAGCCATAGACCTTGATTGTACCTGTAGAAAAAAGCTCATTGACCGAATCTGTGGACTTCTCAAAGGCTACAAAGGTCTTCACCTCCTCGGTAGCAACAGAGCTCGCCTGGCTGGGGCCAATGGGTACCCTGCTGGGGCCAGAGCCCACAACAATGCCGCCATCCACCTTATAGATGGTGAAGTCACCGTTACCATCCAATTTCTTGGTAATATCGATGCCGTTGACAGTAACCGAATTGATAACCCAGCCCTTATCGGGCGTGACATTGAGTTTCAAGGGCTCATTGTGATAGACTTGCAGATTGATATGACCGCTACCTGCCTGCTTAATCGTGAAGGGGGTAAAGGTCGAGGCCGAATTGAACGAGATGTAGATTTCAGTATTCTCGTTGACCGCATCGATGGTGTAGCGGCCCTCGGCATCAAACTGGTCGCTGACGTCAATGCCGTTGATGATACAGCAGCGCAACTCACAGTTGCCCTGTGGCTGAGCGGTGATGGTCACAGCTTTGCCGTGGTCAGCGACCCACACGCGATCTTTAAATAAATCGGCGCCAGTCAGCGACACCATGCCGCTATCAGCATCGTTGACGGTCAACATGACCTTGTGCTGTTCGCCCAGAGAGGCATCCTCCTGCAACTCATAACTGCTCCAGCCCTCGGACTGCTCAAACAGGTCTATCGTCCCCACGGGCACATGGACTACAACGCCGTTTTTCCCTTCGAATGACTGGTTGTACCCCGCCTTTATGACAGAACAGGCTGCAAGTCGTCCTGTCGGCGCATAGACATGTTGCACATCAACAAGGTTACAGGTATTAAATGCTCCATCACTGATAGATTTCATAGACCGGGAAAGCCAAACGGTTTCTAAAGGACAGTATTTAAAGGCTTCGAAATGTACATATTCCAACTTGTCGGGCAAGCACACCTCGGTAAGAGAACTGCACTGGTAGAAGGCCCATTGTTCAATGCTCCAAATGTTTTCGGACCAGCCGATAGACCTCAGGCTGTCGCACCCGAAGAATGTGGAATTCATTACACGCTTGTAATTGGACGGGAAATTTATTTCCCGCAAGTGAGTGTGAACAAATGTTTCTCCTCCAATCTTAAATTCCTCGATAGAATCATTCTCCTGGAAATAGATGGCAATGAGATCTTTGTGTCTGAAACTTTCCGGCCAAATGTACTCAAGCCAGTAGGGGCAATACACCACGCTATTGCGCAAGGGTAAACCTGTACCAAAATTGATTTCAGTTACACGATAAGGTTGGTCTTCATCATATACCACATCGGGAATTCTAACCACCTCGGTAGTATCGGTCAGTCCAATGGCTTGGCATCGTTCATAACCAAGGTGGAAGTAACGAATACCATCAACAACAAACTGCTCGTTGTAGCCGTAACTTGGCACGGCTGCCGCCATGAAATAAAGCAGAGACAATAAATGTAATAGAAAGTTTCGTCGTTTCATATCGATATCATTTTAGTGTTTATTTGCTATGATATGCTGCTAACCAAGAACGTAATCAATGGTTGAGGATGTAGTCGATGATGACGTTGGCATCGGCGATGCTGATTTCGCCGTCGCCATTCACGTCGATAATGTCGCTCCAATCCTCGCTGCCAGTCTCGCTCTCATTGGAGGGTGCGTGGCTGTGACCATGGCTACCACCATTGATGATGACATCAATCACCGTGTTTACATCGGCAATATTGACCTCGCCGTCTCCGTTCACGTCACCAGGGATGTCTCCTGGCGCATCGCCAATGATTTGTGAGAAATTGCTCCAGATGACTGCCGTCTGGTATAAATTGACCGATATTGCAGGCACGTGCAATGTCACGCGGGCATAATCGTCCATTTCTTTGAACAGCCCAAAATCGGTATCGCTGAAGCCTGGAGGCATGAAGGCTAGAGACGTCAGCTCGGTCATCTGATCGCAACCATAAAATAGGCTCTTGCCGATGTTGGTGACACCGCTGCCGAGTGTTGCGCTGGTGAGCCTACTGCAACCATTGAAAGCCGAGGTACCGATAGTGGTCACTGAGTTAGGAACAGTGACTTGAGTGATTTTTGAACCGTACACAAGATAGTCGGGAATCACTTCCACTTCGTCGCCAATCTGGACATTGTAGATATCGAATGTGTGCATTGAGCCTATCGAGGAACATCGCTTGGCGTTCCATATCAGTGTGCGAATCCCATCACAGAAAACGAACGCACCGGTGCCAATCGTTGTAACCGATTTGCCTATAGTCAGCGTGCTCATGCTGCAGGCATCGAAAGCATAATCCTTGATGACCGTTACCGAGTCGGGAATGGTCACACTGCTGATGTTGAAGCATAAATAAAAAGCGTATGCCCCAATTTCGGTGAGCGAGGACGGCAGGTCAATCTCATGCAAGCCGTAGCACTCAAAAAAAGCATTATCGCCAATCGACCTTATCGTGTTT
>CACYAW010000134.1 GCA_902772455.1 uncultured Bacteroidales bacterium | reverse complement strand
ATCTTCAGGAACCGTTTTGGGATGTCACCCAAGCAATACCGCGAAAAAAAGCGCCTAATGGACTGACTTGTGGTTGCAGATGATGCGATTTGCCTAGAAGAGCAGACTATTAACAATCAATTAATATAATATAAACCAAATGAGACATTTAGTAAAAACTACACTTGCAATGCTGCTGCTGACCATGTGCACCTGCATCATTACCTCGTGTTCGAGCGATGAGCCAGGCAACGGCAAACAGAACCGAGAATATGACCGTCGTGCAGACACGCAGTTGCCATGCCCTGAAGGATGTGAAAGACGACATCCTCAATCTCCATTTCAATCAGATTATCTTTGAGTACACCTCGGTGGGGCCCGACATGAAGACGCCCGTGCGCTTGACAGGCGTCATCTCGATGAATCCCGCCGTATTCAACAAGGAGGCTGCTCCACGTGCGCTCATGTTCTACAACGAGTTCACGACAGCCAAGCATGGCGAGCGCACCTCTCAGAACGAGATTGACGACGTGGGTTTCTATATGAACAAATTCCAGAACCTGATCGCCGTCTCTTCTGACCTGTATGGCTGGACATTGACCGAGGATAAGCCCCAGGCCTACTGCTGCCCAGAGATTACCGCCCAGGAATCGATTGATTGCTGGGACGCCGCAATGGTTGTCCTGAAAGACCAGGGCTATGCCATCGAGGGCCTGCACAAGTTCAACGTGGGCTACTCCAGCGGCGGTTTCTCGGCCATTGCCTTGCAGCGCTATGTGGACGAGAAGCCGCTGATGATTGTCGCCTACAAGGAGACCTACCACATGGACTTCAGTTACAGTGATGTGTTCAAGGAACCGCTGGCCAGCCACATTCAGGAGTGGATTCTATCGAAAGACTATGGCACCTGGGATATCAACGGCCTGATAGGCACCGAGAAGATCAGTGAGGTGTTGACCCCTGCCGCTTGCAACTTTAAGAGCGGGGTCGGCAAGATGGTCTATGACAAATTCCGCAGCAACTCGCTGTGCGGTCCCGGCCGGTGACCTGTACATGAACTATCTTGCGGGCGTTGAGATGGCCGATTACCTCAAGAGCAAGGGCTGCCAGGTGGAGACCGACTTTGACGACACGGGCAACCACGTGTACTATGGTCTGCTGACATTTACCGGCGGCACCATGCTGCGCATGGAGGAAATCTTGAACAGCAACGACAATGTGACCCGAATCAAGGAACTGTTTGACCAGGTCAAGGGCTATATCAGCGACCTGAACGGCATCGGCCTGTAAATAGTTTCCAGGACTTATGCAAAAAGTGAAAAAGAACAATTATTCATTATTTAAATAATCAAAAATAATATGAAGAAATTATTATTAACATTTATGTTGGCGCTTGCCACGATGTGTGTGTGCGCCCAATCATTTGGAGATGTGCCAGCAACGGTCGATCCCAATGATGTGACCATTCTCAAGAAGAGTGTGATGGTAGTTGCTCAGCACGACTCTATCGTGCCTAATGCCAAGACCGGCAAGATGGACACACTGAAAGTGAGAGACGGGGGGAGGGTTTTCACCCCCGAGGAGTTTGAGCAGTTATCAAAAGAGCCCAAAAGACTTCGCGCTGCTGTAGTCCCCGGCGAACAGTGGGGCCCTGATGACGGTAGTGATAGTAAATCTCTCGGTTTTGCGAATTATATCTCTGTATTCCTATACACCTATAAATACCCGTCGGTCGATGCTGATGGCAATGTCATCTACCTCTCGGCTCTCATGGGTGTACCATGCGTCCCATGGGCCTCCTGGGACCATGGCATACCCAACAACCTGATTATTGGTTGCCACGAGACGATAACGAGTAACTTTGAGTGTCCTTCGGAGTGGAGCAACTACGGGTTCATGTCAACAGCTACGGGTAATGGCATGATGCTGTGCTATGCTCAAAATAATTATGTGCGTCAGCCATGCAATCTGGTCATCATACCCGACTATGAGGGTTATGGCATCACTAAAGACCGCGCTCACCCTTATTTGTACCAAGAGTTGACAGCCCGTCAGGTGGTGGACGGTGTGCGCAGTGGTCTTGCCATGTATCAACACCTTGTCGATATCGAGGAGGTCGATCCCTTTGTGCCCAACTGGCAGAGTGTGGCTATCGGTTACTCGCAAGGCGGCTCGGTGGCACTGGCCACGCACAAGTTCATTGAGCAGAACGGCCTTGCCGAAGAGTTGCACTTCGCCGGCTCGGTGTGCGGCGACGGTCCCTATGACCCCGTGGCCCACTTGCGCTACTATATGCAGGACGACGGTGAAACCTACGATGGTACTAATAGGACTGCTCACCGCAAGGAAAAGGTGTCGATGCCCATTGTCATGCCGCTCATCCTCAAGGGCATGTGCGACAGCAATCCCTTGATGAAGCAGCACTATGTTGACGATTACCTGAGCACGAAATTCCTGCTCACCGAATCGATAAAATTTCTCGAGGCTAAGGCCAACGACAATGAAGACGACCAGTACAACACCGATCGCATCAATAAAGAATATGTGAAAATGATGAGGGAGGGTAAAACCGGGTCATATACCAAAAACTATCACGATAGCGAAGGGTCGTTCACCTTAACCAAGCATCTTTCGGCCGAGGAGTTCCAGGATGTGATGGAATTCTACGATCCTGGGATTTTTTCTAAGATGCAGGCACATGGTAAACTTGATAGCATTATGACACCAATCTGTTTGGCTTACTTCAGAAACCTTACCGCCGACACACCAGTGCCCACCGAGCCTGGTGTGATGGAAGACCTGCACCGTGCCCTCGAGAGCAACAACCTCACCAAGGGGTGGACTCCGCAGCACCGCGTCGCATTCTTCCACTCAACCTACGACACCGTAGTACCCTACGAGAACCTGCTCTCGTTCATCCGCAACCAGCAAAGTCTCACTTACTACTTCTTCGAAAATGACCGCAGCCGCACTACCGCAGCCGGAGTGACCTGCACAACTGCCAGCGAAGATAAGGCCAATGTATATATACGTGACGCCACCTGCACCAATGACCACGTGGGCGCCGGCAAAGACTTCTTTATGCTTGGCGCCTCGGGGGCTTTTGGTCTTGTAGGACTCTCGCCCGACATGCGGATGATTCGTTGGGTCTTAACTGGTAATGATGAATAATTCTTTAAAATGCAATAATAAAATGAAAAAGTTTATTTCCCTGTTCTTAAGCATGCTGTTGCCCATGGCAGTAATGGCTGCTTACATCGAAGAAGGAACGATTGATATTACAGTGGGCGGCTCCACCCGAACTGTTCCGGTTCAAATCGACTATATAAATCATGCCGTCATCCTGGGCAACGGGCGCAACGCCTGTATACCGCACTATTTAGAAGGGACTGTTTTCATTCCTGGAACTCACAGGGTTCAGGGCTATGACTTTGCAGTAAATGTCGGGACCTATGCCTTCCGCATGTGCAGTGGCATCACACAAGTGACTATTGGCGAGGGCTCCACCAGCATTGGTGACTGCGCCTTCGTGGGATGCTCTAAGCTTGAAAAGGTGACTCTGCCAGCATCGCTCTCCCGTGTGGGCCGTGCCGCATTTGCCGGACTCAAGTCCCTAAAGTACATGGAGTGCAAGGGTAGCACAGCACCCACTTGGAGCTATAACGATGTGTTTTACTTCTATGGCAGCAAGCGCGGCACGGCACGATTGGGGCAAAACCGCACTCTCTATGTGCCCACACAAGCCATTGACAGCTACAATAACACCAATTATGGCGACACCATTGGCTGGAAAGACGCCTTTGCACGCATCTATGAGCGCACCTCCGACGCCGTTGCCATCGGCAGCAAAGCCGAACTCAAGACGTTCTGCGAAAAAGTGAACAATGGAACGACATTTGAGTACTATGATGGCGCCACCTCATTTGAGCTCACTGCCGATATCGAGTGGGACTTTGACACCGACGGACAATGGATACCCATTGGAACCACAGTTCACCCGTTTGACGGATGCTTTGATGGTAATGGTCACAAGATTACGGGCCTGAAGATGAATGCTACCTCTTATTGTGCCGGACTCTTTGGCTATGCCGACAATGCCTATATCCACAATCTATATCTGGAGAATCCATGCGTTTTTGGCACGGATTATACGGGTGCTGTATTGGGATATTGTAACAACTATACCCGCGTAAGCGATGTGCTCGTCACCAGCAATGCTGGAAGCGGAGATTTCACTGTGCGTGCAACTGGTAGCGCTGGTGGCATTGTGGGATTTGTTAAGAATGGTGTGATAGAGCGCTGCTACTTCGAGGGCCGAGTGTGGTCCCACCAAGGTTGGGCTGGCGGCATCGTGGGCCACATGCAAAACGGCAAAGTTGAAGACTGCGCAGCTGGCTCCTATGTGGCCAACCTACTCAATTCAGATAACTGGCGCCTGGGTGGCATCGTGGGTGGCACTTATGGCAGCTACACTCCCGGACAGGTGAATGTCACCATCAATCGATGCCTGGCTTGGTCTAACTTCATTATTGAGGGGAATTACTCACCCGGTGAAAAAATGAGTTATTCCGGTTGGATTCTGGGATATGCCA
>CACYAW010000133.1 GCA_902772455.1 uncultured Bacteroidales bacterium | reverse complement strand
GCTCTTCATTTCATAAAACCAGCCGTAGGTGGTCGTCGGGCGGGCATCAGCAAACGAGGGGTCAAAGACAACTTTGGTCACATTGGCATTGGTGCCGTCAGTTTCCCAACCGGTATCGATGGCGCCCTCGTTCAAGTCGTAGGTCGTGCCGGTGCGGCTACTGCGGTCGTTGTCGTAGTAGAACGACAGCGTCGTGTTGCCAGATGTGTACACAGCATAAGCCTCTTGGGCACTGACCCCAAGAGCGCACATCATGGCCGTCACCAGGACGGCAAGTCTAAAGAGTAGTTTCTTGCTCATAGTTATCGGGATTTATTGGTTAAATAAAATATTGTAGGCGGTTTGGAGTATCTTGCGAGATGCTGACCACAAAGGTAATCAACTTTTTTCAATTATCATCATCGGTTTGCCAAATTCCCATATCCTGTAGTCGCCTTATACATACACCGAGATTTAACTAACAATTTTATTAACAACTAATTACAACAATGACATAATGAGACGACTTTTGAAAATTATGAATTATTCGGCTCACCTATTGACACCGATCGACTTAGGTAAGGACATTAAGCGTTGGGCCACAAAGAGCATCATCAAGAAACAAAAAGAACGTGAGCTCGGCGAAATAGTTGATTGAAATTCAGTGCGTTAGCGACTCCCCCTCTAAGATTAGAGGGGGCTAGTGGGCGTTGATGCCACCGATGACGATAATCTGTCGCAGTAGCACGAACGCCCCCGCCCTACCGCCACGAAGCTGTGTCATAATTCGCCTCAGGGTTATTGATCGGCCTAACGGCCGAAAAATTAAGCAAAATTATTAATAAAATTTAAATGAAAATTTATTTTGTTTGATTTTTATACAGATTTTTATTTAATTTCTCCGTGCGTTGCACGGACATTAATACAGGCTTGACTTATGACACAGTTTCAACTGAGTATCAGCACTTTATTCTCGTCGAACTCACGTTAAATAATAGTCCCTTATTTCTCAGGGACCTACAACATAGCTAAAGTGTAAGTTCCTATAATCAGGTGTAATCAACAGTAGATCTCGGTTGTCATTTTTGACAACCGTTTTCAGTTAGTGGCTTTACAGATAAATATTTGATGCTTGGCATAACCAATTTTGGGGATTGTCATAGTTTAATTTCATCTTTTCTAGTGATTTCAGAACTACCATTTTCAGGGTAATTTTGCACGCGATAAACTAACACTGATATGATAAAAAAATTTTTATATTCATCTTTGATGCTACTATTGTCGAGCACATTGAATGTGAATGCTGACAATCTGTTGGAGAAAAAAACGGCTGATGACAATGCCACAACTACCGAAGAGGTTGAATCAGCTAAGCATCGCCTGACGATAGGCGGTTATGGGGAGGCTGTGGCTAGCCGCATGTTCTACAGCAACAACTACAAGCGCTACACGAGTGCCGACCTGTATAAGGACGACAAAGGCTTCGGGCAGTTTGACCTGCCTCATGTGGTGCTCTATCTTGGCTACGACTTCGGCAAGGGATGGTCGCTGGGCACCGAGATTGAGTTTGAACACGGGGGCACCGAGAGCGCCATCGAGATTGAGGAAGAAGAGACTGGTGAATATGAATCTGAAGTGGAACGTGGCGGCGAAGTCGCCCTGGAGCAGTTCTGGCTTCAAAAGTCCTTCTCCCCTGCCCTGAACCTGCGCATGGGTCACATGGTCGTCCCCGTGGGTGGCACCAACAACGCCCACATGCCCACCGAGTTTTTTACCGTCTATCGCCCTGAAGGCGAGAGCACCATTCTGCCCTGCACGTGGCACGAGACGGGTGTGAGCCTGTGGGGACGGGCCGGAGACTGGCGCTACGAGGCCATGTTCCTCGCCGGGCTGGATGCCGACAGGTTTGGCAACAAGGGTTGGATTCATGACGGCTCGGGAAGTCCCTACGAGTTCAAGATGGCGACAGCCTATGCTGGAGCCCTGCGCATCGACAATTACAGCATCAAGGGCCTGCGATTGAGCGTGAGCGGCTATCTGGGCAACAGTGCCAATAACACGCTCAATGCCACCGGCAAGTACAAGGGTCTGCACGGCACTGTTGCCATCGGTGCATTTGACTTCCTGTACAATGACCACAACCTTATCGTGCGGGGTAACTTTGACTACGGCCACTTGAGCAATTCACTCGAGATCACGTCAGCCAACATGTCCACCCGCGCCGATTCGCCTTCGCCCAAGACCAACGTCGGCGAAGCAGCCATCGCCATGGGTATCGAGGCCGGTTATGACATTTTCTCGCAGATCGCTTCGATGGGCGAGCGCGAACAACGTTTCTACATCTTCGGCCGCTACGACTACTATGACTCGATGTACAAGACCGTCAAGAACATGACCGACGAGAAGATGTGGTCGCGCCAAAAGGTCACTGCTGGCGTGAACTACTATCCTATTCCCCAGATTGCCATCAAGGGCGAGTACAGCTATCGTATCCTGTCGTCGCAGTACAACAACGAGCCGACAGTGAGCCTAGGCATCTGCTACAGTGGCTTGTTCCACATCTGATTATAACTGATAAAAATATAAACAACATCTAAAAAATGAAAGCAATTCATCTATTCAAAAAATCGCTCGTGATTGCCGTATTGGCAACCATGAGCTTCAGTTTCACCTCATGCGGTGACGACAACAACGAGCCCGACCCTAACCAGCTCGACAACAAAAAGACCGCCATTATCACCCAATATGTGAACGGCGTGGTTGTACCGACTTACAAGTCGCTGGCTGACGAAGCCACCGAGTTGGCCACACTTTGTCAACAGTTGCGCGAGAATCCCACGCAGAGCAAGGTACAGGAGTGCTGCAACAAGTGGATCAGCGCCCGCAAGTACTGGGAGTTGAGCGAGGCCTTCCTGTTCGGTGCAGCCGCCGACTATAACATCGATCCGCACATCGACTCGTGGCCTCTGCAGAAGTCACAACTTGACAATATCCTCAACAACAGCGCGCTCATTGCGGCCCTCGATGAGGATGGTGCCGCAGCCGACGCCTTTGCCACGCTGGGTTATGGCCTGCTCGGTTTCCACGCAGTTGAATATGTCCTGTTCCGTGACGGCGCAGCCCGCAACGTGAGTGACATAAGCGAACGTGAACTCATCTACAATGCTGCGGTGGCTCAAGACCTGGCCAATCAGACCGTACGTCTTGAGGCTTCATGGGCCGGCATGAACAACATCAGCAACGCCAAGCGTGCCCAACTTGAGGATTATGAGTTGGAACCCTCATTCAACTATGGTGAAAACATGATTGATGCCGGCAAGGCGGGCAACAGCCTGTATAAAACCCAGCTCGCAGCCATGGAGCAGATCCTGACTGGTGCCAGCGACATCAGCGACGAGGTGGGCAACACCAAGATTACCGACCCCGTGAACTCGGGTAATGTGCTTGACGTTGAATCCTGGTACAGTTGGAACTCGATTGCCGATTTCACCGACAACATCCGCAGCGTGCGCAACGCCTACTTTGGCTCGCTCGACGGCTCGGTTAACAACAATTCGATGGCCGCCTATATGAATAAGGTGAACGCCACG
>CACYAW010000132.1 GCA_902772455.1 uncultured Bacteroidales bacterium | reverse complement strand
GCCACAGGTTCGCTGGGCGAGCAGTCCGAGAATGCCTACCAGTACTCGATGGAGTACAAGGGTACACTCAAGACCGTCGAGGAGTTCAACGAGATTGTGCTGCGCACCACCGACGGCGGCCACTTGTTGCACTTGAGCGATGTGGCCGAGGTCGAGATAGGAGCCGTGAGCTACAACTTCACGTCGAACATCGACGGCCAGCCCGGCACCATCTACATGGTATTCCAGGCCCCGGGCGCCAACGCTACTGAGGTGAATGCCCGCATTGCCAAACTTTACGAGGAACTCAAGCCGACGATGCCCGCTGGCCTAGAGTTTGAGATTTTGGAGACCAGCGATGACTTCCTCTTTGCCGCCATCCACAACGTGGTAGAGACGCTTGTCATCGCCATCATCCTGGTGATTCTTGTGGTCTATTTCTTCCTGCAGAATTTCAAGGCAACGGTTATCCCCTCGCTGTCGATTATCGTGTCGCTGCTGGGAACGTTTGCCATTGTGAAACTGGCAGGTTTCTCGTTGAATATCTTAACGCTATTCGCACTCGTGCTGGCCATCGGTACGGTGGTCGATGATGCCATTGTCGTCGTCATCACCGATGCCCGCCGCGCCACCCGTGAGGCCATGAGCGACGTGTCGGTAGCGGTCATCTCCTGTACACTGGTATTCATGGCCGTGTTCATCCCCGTGGCCTTCATGCCTGGCACATCGGGCTCGTTCTTCACGCAGTTTGGTGTCACGCTGGCGTCGGCGGTGGGTCTGTCGTGTGTGTCGGCCTTGACGCTGTGTCCCGCCCTGTGCGCTATCATGTTGCGTTACTCCAAGGGTAACAAGGAGAAGAAGAACCTGGACTACTACATTACCAAGGCCTATACCGCCAGCTACAACGCCATCCTCAAGAAGTACAAGAAGAGCGTGGGCGGCTTCATCAAGCGCCCGAAGTTGGCTTGGCTGCTGCTTGCCGTCACTGCCGTATTGCTCGTCTTCTTCATGCGCGGCCTGCCGTCAGGCCTGGTGCCGCAGGAGGACCAGGGCGTGTTCTTTGCCGAGGTGCGTGCCCCTGAAGGCAGTACCCTGCATGAGACACAGGAGATTGTCAAGAAAGTGGAGGAGAAGGTGAAGAAGATTCCCGAACTGGAGAACTATGCTGTGATCAGTGGCTACGGTATTATGTCTGGACGCTCGAGCAGTTGCTACGCCACGATCATCATCCGCCTGAAGAATTGGGACGACCGCCCCGGCATGAATCACAATATCATGTTGGTGTATGGACGATTCGCCATGGATTGCAAGGAAATCAAGAACGCCTTAGTCATCCCCTTCCAGATGCCTCAGGTACCGGGCTACGGTTCAAACAACAGTGTGAACCTGGTGTTGCAGGACATGCAGGACCGCTCCATGTCGGATTTCAATGCCGATGCGAACAAATTCCTGGCGAAACTCAACGAACGGCCTGAAATCATGATGGCGATGTCCACCTACTCGGAACGTTTCCCGAAGTATCAGGTCAACATCGATGCGGCACAGTGTGACCGTGCCGGTGTGTCGCCTGCTGCAGTGCTCCGCACGTTGGGCGCTTATTGTGGCGGCTCCTATGTGGGCAACTTCAACCAGTACGGCAAGGTGTATCGCATCATGGCCAATGCCGCGCCCGAGTATCGCCTTGACCCCTCGTCGCTCAACAATATCTTCGTCCGCGTGCAAGGCGGCAAGATGGCCCCGATATCACTTTGAAAGAAATCATCGGCTCGGCTTCGGTCGATCACTTCAACCTGTTCCAGAGCATCACTTGCGCTGTGATGTCGGCCAGCGGGTTCTCGGAGGGTGACGCCCACAAGGCCATTGCCGAGGTGTTCAAGCAGGAGATGCCCAACGGTTACAGTTACGAATATGGTGGTATGTCACGCGAGGTGGAGGAGACTGCAGGGTCTAACGCCACGGCCCTGATTTATGTCATCTGCGTCATCCTCATCTATCTGATTTTGGCTTCACTGTATAACTCGTGGTTCACACCGCTGGCCGTGCTGCTCAGTGTGCCTTTCGGCCTGATGGGTTCGTTTGGCGCCATCTGGCTGGTATCGCTGCTCCACCTGCCGGGTATGGAGAACAACATTTACCTGCAGACGGGTGTCATCATGCTCATCGGTCTGCTGGCCAAGACGGCCATCCTCATTACCGAGTTCGCCTCGGAGCGCCGTGCCCAGGGCATGAGCATCCGCGATGCGGCATTTGCGGCCTGTGAGGAGCGTCTGCGCCCCATTCTGATGACCGTTGTCACGATGATTGCGGGTATGATACCGCTCATCATCGCCGGTGGTGCCGGTGCCAACGGTAACCGTGTGCTCGCTCTTGGCGTCACAGCCGGTATGGCCGTCGGCACAATCGCCCTGCTCTATGTGGTGCCTGTGTTCTTCATGTTCTTCCAGCGGTTGCATGAAAAGTTCCAGGGCGGGGCTCCAGGCCAAGCTGTCGAACCAGTAACTAACGACGTGGTGATTGAAAAGTGAAAAAGCGTATGAAGAAATCCATTAAAATTATCATATTTTGTGTAGCGGTTTTGTCTCTGGCAGGCTGCAATACCATCAAGAGTTTACACAGTGAGTACCAGTCGCAAGCGACGATTCCCGCCGACGTGTTCGGTGTGAACGTCAGCATGACGGGCGACAGCACCTCGTTGAGCGACCTGTCATGGCGTGAATTCTTCACCGACCCGTTGTTGCAACAACTCATCGACACTGCCCTCACACGCAACACCGACCTTAACTCGGCCCGTATCGCTATCCAGCAGTCCGAGGCATCGCTGGCGGCTGCCAGGCAGGCATTTTTCCCGTCGGTGAATTTCTCGCCTTCGGCCTCCATTTCCTCGTTTGGCGGCAGTTCGCCCGCCAAGACCTACAATGTGCCGTTGCAGGTCAACTGGGATATTGACGCTTTTGGTTCCATCAAGAGCAAAAAGCGTAAGGCTGAGGTCGCTGTCATACAAGCCCAAACCCGTGAGCAGGCCATCCGTGCCAACATCGTCTCGGCAGTGGCACAACAGTACAGCACCCTGCTCCTGCTCGACCAGCAGCTGGAAATCCTCTTGGCCACCGATAGCCTGTGGAATATCTCGCTGGAAACCCAGAAGATCCTGTGGGAAAACGGCAAGTCCTATTCCACGGCCGTCAACCAGATGGAGTCATCCTACCTGGGCGTGAAAACATCGATTGTTGACACCCGCAACAACATCCGCCAGATGGAAACTGACATCTGCCGCTTGTTGGCAATACCGCCGCAGCACATTGAGCGCAGCCATTTGGGTAACTACACCTTGCCTCGTCGTTTTGAGTCGGGCGTGTCGGCAATGCTGTTGCAGAACCGCCCTGACATCAAGTTGGCCGACCTTGCTATGGCCGAGGCTTTCTACAACACCCAGGCGGCCCGTGCAACCTTCTATCCATCACTCAGCCTTCAGGGATTGGCAGGATGGACCAACAGTGCCGGCGCTGGTGTCGTCAACCCCGGCAAGATTTTGCTCAATGCCGTTGCATCGTTGGCACAGCCCATCTATGCCCAAGGCAAATTGAAAGCGAACCTGAAAATCAACCAGCTGGCACAGGAAGACCTGATGAACCGCTATGTACAGACCGTTATCGATGCCGGCTGCGAGGTGAATGATGCGCTGGCCGATTGCCAGGCGGCCGTCGAGAAGCATGGCTATTTCCATCGCCAAGTGGCTGTCTTGAAGGAAGCCTACAGAGGAACCCATGAACTCATGGACAACGGAAAGGCCAGTTACCTTGAAGTGCTCACGGCCCAGGAATCCCTCTTGAATGCCCAGCTCAACGAAGCCACCAACATGTACAACGGAGCCATGGGCATTATCGCCCTCTATATAGCCCTGGGTGGTGCCACACGATAGTTAGGAGTTAGAAGTTAGAAGTTAGAAGTGGCTTCTGAGGATTAGGAATTAAAAGACTAAAAAGACGATAAAATGAGATACTATGTATATGCCTTACTGGCGGCTTGTGCCATTGTCATGCTCTCGTCATGTGATCACGATGAGCCTGTCAACCCCATCAAGCCCCTAGAGGAACGCACAGTGCTGTTGGTGACCTCCAGCGGCGAGATTTATGACCAGAACGGCGACTTGGTCACGAAATTGCCGAATTGTACCTTTGCCTCTGAAATTATTTCCGACGGTGATGACTATTTTGTTGCCGGCGTGCAGTCCAAGGGGCGCGTGGGCTACTGGAAAAACGGCAAGTGGAACACCCTGCACGTCGATTTCATCAACGACGTTGACCATTGGACCTATGGTATCGGCAAGTGGGACTATTATATCTACCTGCTGGACATCCCCAATGTGTTGAAGAACAGTGGCATCTTCCCCCTTGATGACTACCAGCACTTCATTCCTGCCAATCATGCACTTCGTGTGACCGAAGGCATGTGTTATGTCATCGGTTATGAAGAGACGAACGCAGAGGCACGGTATGTTCCTGTGCTGTACAGCAATCGCAGCAAGGATACTTACAAGAAGGAATACCTGCCCATGCCTGCAGGAGCCATGACGGGTGAGTGCAAAGCCATCTATGCCTATGGTCGCGACCACACCGTTATCGGCGGCATCATCGACCGCAAGCCTGCAGTATGGGTCGATAAGCAGTACAGTATTTATGAGGTCAGCTATCCTCAACTGTTGGAAGAAGGCACTTACCCGGTTGGACGCATCGAAACCATCACGATGTGTAACGGCCACATCTATGCCGCTGGCTTTGAATACAACGAGAAACAAGATCTCATCGCTACCGTATGGATCGACGGGATTCCCTCCCATTATTTGGCACACGAGAATAATAGTGAGAGCATCTCACAGGCCATTGAAATTTACAGCTATGGCGATGACGTGTATCTGCTCACCAGAGAGTATGACGCTGAAAACGGGAGTAAGACTTACCTGTGGCTCAACGGCCACATCATCATGTCTTATACTGATATCGAAGTATCAGGATTAACGGTATTGTAATAAGAACATCTTAATCATATTGACAATGAAATTCAGGAGAACTATATTTCTTGCGGTGTTGTTAATGGCCGGCTTACCGTTAATGGGCCAGATTGTTACGTCAAAAAAAGGCGTGGAGCACAAAATCGATGTGGATAGCATTATTAATGACTTTGACAGCCGGCCGGCCTTTGGCATCTACAAGGACACTTACTTCGTGGGTGGTACGGCACTGAATACCAAGCCAACTGAATTCAACAGTGACGTGAAGTTCCAAATCAGTTTCCGCCACAGGCTCACCAAGTCCATCCTGCCCTTGCACAGTCACCTGTTCTTGCAATACTCTCAGAAGGCGATTTGGAACGTGTTTGAGGAGTCGTTGCCCTTCCACGACCTGAACTTCAATCCCGGCATCGGTATTCAGAATCTGGTTGTGTATAACGGT
>CACYAW010000131.1 GCA_902772455.1 uncultured Bacteroidales bacterium | reverse complement strand
TTCTGAAAAACAACATTTTTCTCCATTTCATCGATATATTTTGAAAACAACAAAGACAACAAATACAACTTTTTTACTAACCTTTAAAATAAAACTGAATATGAAACGATTTACATCTTTTTTGAGTGCATTATTGCTGTTTTCAGCCTTTGCGCTGATGCCCTTGCGCACGTCGGCCATTATCCGTAACGGCGACGTGGACTGGAACCTCGACGTGGAGATCGCTGACGTCATCCGGCTGGTTGATGATATGACGAATGGCACTGCGACCATAACGGATGACGTGGACGGCAACCTGGAAGTCAACATCATGGACGTCACGAAGCTGATCGACTACCTGATGGGCGGCGAGCTGGTATTAGACCTGTACTATCCCCCTGTTCCCGACAGCGCCCTGGTAATCAACGTCAATGGCGTGTCCTTCGCCATGATGCCGGTCCAGGGTGGGTCTTTCACGGCACATGGTTTTCATGTGCCAGTCATGTTGAGCGACTTCTACATGGGCATGACCGAGGTGACCATGGAGATTTGGGATGCGGTGATGGAAAGCAGGCCGAGGGGGCCTTTGAATTACGAGCCCAAACCCAACCAGCCCATGTGCTCGGTCTCTTGGTATGAATGCCAGGAGTTCATAACCAGGCTCAATGAGCTCACCGGACTGGCGTTCCACATGCCCACCCCTGACCAGTTTCAATATGCGGTCTTGGGGGGACAGCTGACCCACGGCTATACCTACGCCGGCAGTGACGACATTGACGAGGTGGCATGGTATAAGGACAACTGGCATCCCATCTTTGAGTGGTACTATAAAAGAGGAGGCTCTGGACATACTATGCCTGTCGGCATGAAAAAGCCCAACGAACTGGGAATCTATGACTTGTGCGGTAACGTGGAGGAGATGACGGAGTCATCACTTTTCAATTGGGGAGAGAACTATGATACTGTTGGCACACCGCATGCGTGGAGTATGGGAGGGAGCGTATTACATGAGGCGGTGTATTGCATTCCCTTCGGTTTCACGCAAATTCAGGAAAATAATCGTACTTGGGACAGAGGTTTTAGACTGGTGCTCCAGGACCGCAGCAAATAATAAGGACGACGAAAGACAGTCTGACCACTCGCCGCATGCATAGGGAGCAGGCTTATCATGCAGGCCATGGGCCTGCAGTTTAGAGTTTAGAGTTTAGGGTTTAGAGAGGGCATCCGCATTAGTGCTCGCTAGCGCGAGCAGTTTAGAGCTTATAATGCAGGCCATGGGCCTGCAGCTTAGGGCTTAGCGCTTAGGGCTTAAAGAGGAGCATCCGCGTTCATTCTGTTTGAAGATATGAGCGCGGATGCTATCCTTTTAATCCATAAAATCCGCCGAAAAAACATCTTAGCGTCTTAGCGCCTTAGCGTGAGGCCCAGGAAGCGGATGCCTTCGTTAAATTCGTTAAATTCGAAGACACTTTCGAAGACACTTAAAAGTTCGCCGATTGAAATGGATTAGCGACTTAGCGAGAGGCTGTGCGCCCGCAGTTTAGAAGTCCGTGATTAGAGAAAAGCAGGCGCAAGTGCCTGCTTTTTGCCATTGACGGCAACCACCCTCATGGCCTATCTTTACCAGCAAAAAACTTATAGAATACAGCCATGAAACCACAAAATCACATCAGAAATCCAACACACTGTAAACCAGTGAATTATAAAATAATTTAACATTTTTTTATGATCCCCCCTGACTCTTTTGAGCACTATTTAGCGTCTTTGCGACTTAGCGTGAGGCTCGAGGAAACGGAAGCCTTCGTTAAATTCGCCGACAGTCAGTTCACCGACAAAACATTTTAGCGAGAGGCCCAAGAGCGCGGATGCCTTCGTTAAATTCGTTAAATTCGCCGACAGATAAAGGTTCGCCGACAGATAAAGGTTCGCCGACAGAAAATGTTTGGCGTGAGTTGAGCGGGCTTGTGCTTGAAGTGCCGTGTATATCTGGAGAGTCTAATCATGGCAAAACAGGGCATTTCATTGAAACTATATCAAGAATGATTGAAAAAATTTTGCACTCATCAATAAAGCGACTATCTTTGTTGAACAGCAGAGGATAAAAACTGGAGCATGAGCATATTCCACAAACAGAGCAAGCAGGAGGCTATCATCTACACCATCGTGTGGGGTGTATTCTTCTTGGCGCCCCTATTAGAGTTTATCATCAATTATGATCCCGAGCACCCGTTCTGGATCAAGAACGGGCTGCTTGACACATGGACTCATATGCTGTTCTTTCTTGTGGTTTTCCTCATCCATAACCACATCCTGGCCCCCATCCTG
Source organism: uncultured Bacteroidales bacterium (assembly GCA_902772455.1). GTDB lineage: Bacteria > Bacteroidota > Bacteroidia > Bacteroidales > Muribaculaceae > Sodaliphilus. The sequence continues at coordinate 6,348 of CACYAW010000131.1, read as the reverse complement.
TTAAGACAGAAGTCGGTGGGCAAATACATCGCTGGTTGTGTTATCGTGATAGCCCTGTTCCAGACGGCCCAATGCATCCACAAGCCCGACCACGGGAAGAGCCCTGCCCGGCACGAGACTTCCGTCGGCTTGAAACCGCCTCCTCCCGAAGGCCGCCCGCCCATCCACAGGCACGACATCAACATGTTTCTTCTCGTCATCATGATGATCGGGGCCAACCTGGGCGTGAAGAACTACTGCCAGAACGAAGAAGAAAAGAAGCGCCTGGCTAATCTCAAGGAACAGAGCCTCAAGCAAGAGCTTTCCTACCTGCGGTACCAGATTAACCCGCACTTCATCATGAACACGCTCAACAACATCCATGCCCTGGTGGATATCGACCCCGATCAGGCCAAGGACAGTATTGTGGACATGTCCAGGATGATGCGGTACCTGCTCTACGAGAGCGACAAGCATCACGTTACGCTCAATAACGCTATCATCTTCCTGAAGAAGTATTTGAACCTGATGAAATTGCGCTACAGCGACAACGTGACTGTGAATCTGAGTCTGCCAGACAATGCGTCAGAAGACATCGTTTTGGCACCGCTGGTGTTCATCCCGTTTGTCGAGAATGCCTTCAAGCATGGTGTGGCCTTAGACAAGCCCTCCGCTATCGACATCAGCATCGAGAAAAAAGACGGGCGCCTGCTCTTCCACTGCCACAACTCCAAGAGTCACGCCAAACACGAATATGGCGGCGTGGGACTCAACAACGTGACCAAGCGGCTGGAACTCATCTATGGCAGCGATTATTCGCTGGACATCGACGACGCAGCCGACACCTATGACGTCACCCTCAACCTGCCTGCCATGACTGCCGATGACTTCAACAAGATAGATCAACGGCAAAGCGCCGAACAATAATTGAGAACAACATATTTTAACGAAAAGCTATGATTAGATGTATTGCAATCGACGATGAGCCGTTGGCCCTGAAAAAGCTGGTGGCCTACATCAATAAAATTCCATATCTGGAACTCGTGGCCGAGTGCAGGAGCGCCATCGAGGCCCAGCAAGTGATTAACGAGAACAGCATCGACGCCTTGTTCCTGGACATCAATATGCCCGACTTGAACGGGCTGGATTTTGCCAAATCGCTGGAACAGGACCACATCCGCGGACCCATCATGGTTTTCACTACCGCCTACAGCGAGTATGCCATCGAGGGTTACAAGGCCAATGCCGTCGGTTACCTGTTGAAGCCCTACGGCTTTGACGAGTTTGAGGCCGCGGCCCAAAGAGTGAAGGAAATCTACGAGATACGCCAGCAGGCGATGACCGAAGTCTCCACCCAAGCCGATGATGAGGGCATCATATTCGTCAAGAGCGACTACAAGATTGTGCGCATCGTCATCAAGAACATCCGCTATGTTGAAGCCATGAGCGAGTACTTGAGGATCATCTGTGACGACAAGAGCAAACCGGTGATTGTGCTGCTGAGCATGAAAAAAATCGAGGAGCACCTGCCCTCAAACATGTTCATGCGCATCCACCGCTCCTTTATCATCAACCTGAACAAAATCAGCGAGATAAAGAAAAACCATGTCATCCTTGATGCTGACACGGCATTGCCCATCGGCGACAACTACAAGGATGCGTTCATGAACTACCTGAACCATAAAATCCTGACCAAATAGCACCTTGCAAGGTGGCCAGCAACGCATAATCAAGCCAGATGGCATAACGACCAACAACCAATTATTATTCTCATAGCTTTTCAAGGGTGGCCCACGCGCGATGCGTCGGTCACCCAATCATTAGCCCCCTCATCTTTCCAGCGCATTCAGCGTTGTCCACGCACTGAAGCACAAGGCCTATAGCAGCCATTTTTCTGATTCTTGTTTTCGATTTATTGCCGTGATTTTGCCTGTTAGTGAGATTATTTGTAACTTTGCACGTTTTTAAGCGATTATAAATCTTATTCAACGTCTATGAATATTTCCTATAAATGGCTCAAACGCTATATTGACACCGACTTGACACCCGAAAAAGTGGCCGAGGCGCTGACATCGCTCGGTCTCGAAGTGGGTGCTGTCGAACAAGTCGAAACCATCAAGGGCGGCCTGCGAGGCCTGGTTGTGGGACAAGTCGTTACCTGCATCGACCACCCTAACAGTGACCACCTGCACATCACCACCGTCAACCTGGGCGACGGCAACGATCCCGTGCAAATCGTGTGCGGCGCTCCCAACGTGGCTGCCGGACAGAAGGTCATCGTCGCCACCATCGGCACCAAGCTCTATGACGGCGACAAGGAATTCACCATCAAGCGCAGCAAGATGCGCGGCGAGGAGTCGCTGGGCATGATCTGCGCCGAGGACGAGATTGGCGTGGGCACCAGCCATGACGGCATCATCGTCCTGCCCGAGGACGCTGTGGTGGGCACCCCTGCAGCCGACTACTACGGCATCGAGGACGACTACCTCATCGAGGTGGATCTTACCCCCAACCGCATCGACGGCGGCTCACACTATGGTGTGGCCCGCGACCTGGCGGCATGGATGCGTCGTCATGGCATGGACGGCAACCTGCACAAGCCCAGCGTGGACAACTTTGCCAGCGACCGCGCTGACGGCGCCATTCCCGTCACCGTCGAGAACGCCGAGGCCTGCCCCCGTTATGCCGGCCTGACCGTGCGCGGCGTGAAGGTGCAGGAGAGCCCCAAGTGGCTTAAGGACCTGCTACTCGCCGTGGGCCAGCGTCCCATCAACAACATTGTCGATATCACCAACTACATACTGCTGGGCACCGGTCAACCCATGCACTGCTTTGACCTGAACAAGGTGAAGGGCGACCGCATCGTCGTCAGGACCGTGCAGCCCGGTACCCAGTTTGTCACCCTTGACGGCGTGGAGCGCACGCTCACCGGGCGTGGAGCGCACGCTCACCGACCGCGACCTGATGATCTGCAACGGCGAGGAGCCGATGTGCATCGGTGGCGTGTTCGGCGGTCTGGACTCGGGCGTTACCGAGGCCACTACCGACGTCTTCCTGGAATCGGCCTACTTCCATCCCACGTGGATCCGCAAGACGGCCCGCCGCTTTGGTCTGAACACCGACGCGTCGTTCCGCTTTGAGCGCGGTATCGACCCCAACGAGGTCATCTACAACCTCAAACTGGCTGCCATGCTTGTCAAGGAACTGGCTGGTGGTGAAATCTGCGGCGACATCATCGATGTCAAGGCTCACGACTTCCCCGGCTTCCCCGTGGAGCTGCGTTACGACTATGTGACGGGCCTCATCGGCAAGGACATCCCCCACGACATCATCCGCGACATCGTCAAGAGCCTGGAGATGGAAATCACCGCCGAGGACAACGAGAAAATGCAGCTTGTTGTGCCCACCTACCGTGTGGACGTGCGACGCCCGTGCGACGTGGTGGAGGACATCCTGCGCGTGTATGGCTACAACAACATCGAGCTCACCAACGAAGTGCATTCCAGCCTGTCGAACAAGACCGACGTGGACTGGCGTGACGATATGCAGGAGACCGTGAGCAACCAGCTCACCAGCGTAGGCTACCACGAGATCATGAACAACTCGTTGACCGTGGGCGCCTACTACGAGGGCCTGGAGACCTATCCCTGGCGGTCTGGAAAGCATCGCACGCAACATCAACCACAAGAACCCCAACCTGCGCCTGTATGAGTTCGGCAACGTGTATAGCCACGACGGCAGCATCAGCCAGGAAGAGAAAGCCCTCGCACCCTACAGCGAGAGTACCCAAATGGCGATGTGGATGACAGGTAACAACCATGACGAGTCGTGGGCCGACAAGGTGAGGGCGCTCAACGTCTATGACCTGAAGGCCGACCTCGAGAACATGTTCGCCAACATGGGCATCAACATGCGCGACCTGGTGGTAGAGCAATGCGAGGACGAGACCGTCAATCCCGCCCTGCGCTACAGTAACCGCGGAGGCAAGGTCATTGCTGTGATGGGCGTGGTGGACGAGGCACTGGCCAAGAAGTTTGACGTGGACCAGCCCGTTTATTACGCACAGGTGAACTGGAACCTCGCCTGCAAGGTGGCCATGAAGAAGGACATCAAGTACAGCGACCTGCCCAAGACGCTGCCGCTGCGCCGTGACCTGGCTCTGCTGGTAGACCGACAGGTCACCTACGACGACATCCGCCGCGTGGTTGAGGACACCGAAAAGAAGCTGTTGAAGTCGATGACGCTGTTCGACGTCTATGAGAGCAACAAGCTGGCCGCAGGCAAGAAGTCCTACGCCATCAGCATGATTCTGCAAGACAACGAGAAGACCCTCAACGACAAGCAGATCGACGCTATTATGAACAAGATCATCAAGAACCTGGAAACCCAACTGGGCGCCCAGCTCCGTTGATTTAGGCTTTAGAAGTGAACAGTTAACAGTTAACAGTTAAGAGTTAGAAGTGAGGAGTTAGGAGTTAGCGATTAGGCGGACGCCAACTAACAACTAAGGACTAGGGACTAGAAACTAGGGACTAAAAACTAAGAACTAACAACTAGAAACTAAAATATATTTTAAACAATGGGAAGAGCTTTTGAATACCGCAAAGCAAGAAAGATGAAACGCTGGGGCAGCATGTCCCGCACGTTTACACGTATCGGCAAGGAAATCACCATCGCCGTTAAGGCCGGTGGCCCCGATGTCGAAGGCAACTCACGCCTGCGCGCCCTCATCGCCAACGCCAAGGCAGCCAACATGCCCAAGGAGAACATCGAGCGCGCCATCAAGCGCGCCAGCGAGAAGGATGCAGGCGACTACAAGGAGGTCATCTACGAGGGATTTGGTCCTCATGGCATCGCCTTCCTGGTCGAGACCGCTACCGACAACACCACCCGCACCGTGGCCAACCTGCGCAACTACTTCAATAAGAAGGGCGGCAGCCTGGGCAACTCGGGCAGCGTGGCCTTCATGTTCAGCCACAAGTGCTACTTCCACGTGGCACCCAAGGACGGCATCGACCCCGACGAGCTTGAACTCGAGCTCATCGACTGCGGCGCCGAGGAGTTTGCCATGGACGAGGAAGAAATCCTCGTGTCGGGCGACTTCGCAGCCAATGGCGACATCATGAAGTACCTCGAGGACAACGGTTTCGAGATCAAGAGCAGCGAGTTCGTCTATGAGCCCGCCGACTACAAGGACGTTACCGAGGCCGAGCGCGCCGACGTCGAGGCCCTCATCGAGGCCGTCGAGGAGGATGATGACGTGCAGAACGTCTTCACCACCATGGCCGAGGCCGAAGGCGGCGACGAGGAGTAATCCTCAACGCCAAACGACTCACCAAAGGCGGTTTCTCAATCACGAGAGGCCGCCTCGGTTTTTTCCACAATCTTTTTGATTTTGTGGTGGTGATTTGGCCGTTTGATGAAATAGAAGTAAGTTTGCCTGTGAAATGGAATAACTGACTTAAAGATATGAGAACAGGTGTTTTTTTCAGATACGTTGTGGTGGTTGCGCTAGTTTTTATGGCTTCCCTAGCCCAGGCGCAAGAGTCTGACCCCCTGGCAGTACCTGCAGTGACACTCGACCAATACGGGACATTCACGATGGCCGATTGCCCGACAACGCACGAGACGCTCGAAGTGAAGCTGCTCGAGAACGACTACAGGATTGTCAAAGTCCAGATCTTTGCCGAAGGGATGCTGATGCAGAGCCTCCCCATCAGGGAGGAAGACGCCATCACGCGTAACGAGGTACATTTCCTTGACGCCAATTTCGACGGCAATGTCGATATCCTGATCGGGCCGGGCTGTAACCGTGAATACAGTGCCTTGATCATATGGGACAATGAGGAGAATTGCTGGGCGCGGGCCACCAATGAAGGCTTCAGCATATTCAACGGCGACTTCTTCTACGACCCGAGCCGCATGGCGGTTTATCGCAGGACGTCAAGTTCGGCAGCCGAGACCACCTACACGATGATGACCTGGCAAGGCACCGACCTCCAGAGCGAGGAAACGTTCCTGATCATCGGCGACAGGTCCTGCTATGACAGTTACCATGTGACGCACCGCTACACCATCCGCAACTACTATTCCGACGAAGACATCATCAGCACCGACAATCCCAACGAGATTTTTGACCCGTGGGACAGATGGATCAACTCTGATAAATAAAGCATAGAGGCTGTTGCAAAACTCACACCTGAAAGGTTTAATCGAGCTTCGCTCGAAAAATTAAGCAAAATCATTAACAAAATCAGAACAAATAATTGTTTTGATTGAATTTTATACTAAATTTTGTTTAATTTGGCTTCGCCGAGTTCCTATGTTTGCACTCGCAAATATAGGAACTCTTAGTTTTGTCGTCAAAAA
>CACYAW010000130.1 GCA_902772455.1 uncultured Bacteroidales bacterium | reverse complement strand
ATAAACAAACCAGCCTGGTAGTTGAGCTGGCCACCATGTAAACAGTCTTTGCCCCAGAAATGCGTGTAATCCACGCCAATCTTAGGGCCAAAAGTGAAATTCTTCTGCGCCATAGCAGCACCAGTTGTGAGAATCAAGCACATAAGTGCGATAATTGTTTTCTTCATGAACAAAGTCTTTTAAATTAATTAAATGTTGTAAAAACTATATCTGTTAAACTCTATTATATTTACACTCTCAGGTCGATTTACTAAACCCTTTTCCACTACTTTTTTTGATCACGCGACAAAATACCTATTGAGACCAATGCCCGCAATACCCAAATGGGTATTTTTGACAGATGAGAGCGGCATCACAGGATGCGGCCCGCCAGGCGGATGGTGATGACGGGATAGACCGTGTTGCGGCCGAAGGATGCTTGGCTCTTATACGCTACTTGGGTAAGGCGTTTGCCGGTTATTCCGTCATAGGGCCTGGTTTTGCCCCTATAATCGCCAGCCGAAACTGATGTAGGAGACCGAAAGCGTGCGTTGCAGGCAGTGCTTGTCATTAAAATTGATGGACGGCGCCCAACCCACCCTGAACATGAAGCCGCGCTTGGTCTGCAGGCGGTAACCGATATTCCCAAAGCTGAAGTACCCGAACTGTTTCACCACTTCGCGCAGGTGAGTGGTGCCACTTGAGCCATCAGGATATGCCACGTCAACCTGTTCGCGATAGTAACCCAAGCTGATACCGACGCCCAATTCGAGTTTGCTGTTGTGTTTGCCTAGCAAATAGTTGATTTCCAGTGGCACGGCTACACCATGGATTCGGTCTTTCATATCCACAAAGAATGAAAAGTCGTTGCGCCCGTAACTGTAGCCGACGCCCACGCGGTAGCCCAAGCCGTGATTACCCTTGAAACGGCTGTCATAGTTGACACCCACAAGATTGTGGGCACCACCCAACTCAAGTGACAACGTGCGTTCGGAGGGTATCGTGGCAATCGTGTCTTGAGCGGTTGCACCCATGCTTGTCAGCATTACCAAGAAAAATAGCAAGAGAAAACTTTTACTCTTCATAATGATATCGTTAATTGAACCTTCACCTTTGATTACTCATGCATGACAAAGCCATAGTAGTATTGACGATCAGGAGAGAATGCAAAGGGGTACTCGTTTTTGTCCTGCAGGATGAGCGCCATGCAATAGATGTGGAACTTCACGGTCATGCCGGGTTTTAGAACCTGCCCAGGGAAGTCGTTGCGTTGAAAGTATAGATAATTTCCATTGACAGGAGCGCCCTTGGCCTTGGCATCCTCGGGGGCTTTGGTGATTTCACACCACACCCACATATCAGGGTCATACCATTCCACGACCGCATCGGTCTTTAGAGGGACTTCGACGATGGTTGCCTCGTAAATGCCCTTGGTGCGGCACTCTTGCAGGGACTCTGGCCCTGTTGTCACCTCTTCCTTGCAACCAGTGAGCAAGCTAGCAACAAATAGCATCATCAAATAAAATGATATCTTCTTCATGATTGTTCTCCTTTCTTTTTCTTATCTGTTACTGCAAGACTGCTCGCCAAACCATTCGGGTATAGGTCGTGTTACCGTAGTCGCTTTTACCATATCCATTGGGGACGATGCGGTCAATGATCATTCTGCCGGCACCCTTGGTCAAATCAAGCGCAGCTTATCGTAGTAGGAATAATTGTTCACACCCACTTGCACCTCATTGGTGATAAGTATATGCTTGTCTAGCACGGTGTACTTTGCGGTACTCTCATCGTCAAATTCGATGGTTCCATCAGGATGCATGATCGTGGGCAATCCTTTGATTTCATACCTGTTGGATATCGTTTGATTGTCGTAGTAGAAACTGTACTCCCGTTCCCATTTGTAAGTATTTAGAGCTTGCTTTAATTCAGCCTCAGAGAAACTGAGGTTGGCTTCCACGAGTGTTCCTGTCTCGAGAAACACCTTGCCATTGCCGTCTTGAACACGCGTGATTTCAGGTTCGTCATCGCCACACGAGGTAAACATACCGGTAGCGAGGATCATCAGTAAATACAATGATATCTTCTTCATGATGTTATAAAATGATTAGGTTAGTCTATTTTTATTATTTGTTATTCTTTACTACAGCTATGGCGGTGATGCCCAGATTGTCTAATGAAATGGTCTTGCCATCGTAAAAGAGCATTTCATAGTATTCTCTAATATCCTCGGGAATGGTTATATTCTCGGGCAGTGTCATGCGCTGTAAATTCTTGTAGATCCTGGACCGCCTGAAGTTTCCGTCCACATCATTTACCAGAATATAGGTGTCCATGCCATCGGCAACAACTTGTGTCGCCTTAAAGTCGTACTCCTCATTCAAGATGGTTTTCATCCCATCGACAAACACTGCGGGGACGTAATGAGCACCGCCTACGCCAAACGCAGTTATTTCGGCACCAAGGATGAAGGCATGCCCGTTAATGAGCCGAGATGCCGATGGGATAAACGTCTGAGGCAGCTCGTAATTCTTGCCATTCCACCAGTACATGTATTTTCCACCCACTTGAGAACTCTCATAAGTGATTAAGACATCATAACCGCTGCGGTCACAGCCAAAGGTGTGTCCGAAGCCCTCCTCTAGTCCTGAGTCTGGGCCTCCAAACTCGACTGTCATTCCGTTGATCCAGGTATAAGGCTTGCTGGCAAAGACGGTGAAAGTGACAATGTCGTTGCTGACACAGATTGTGTTGAAGTTCACATTCCTGTCTAATTCATACAGTCGCTCAAAATCCTTATAGACCCAGTAGGTATTGTCGGTAGTGTTTTCCTGGACGGTATAAACGATACCGTTTTCAACGGCCATGCACCAGATGGTCTCCTGGGTCGTGTATATAGTCGTGCTGTCTTTGACCACGCTATATGAGCCATCTTGATTGGCTATTGAAGCATACCAGTCGCTGCCTTCGCTCAACAACTCAAGGATGTGACCATCTTCGGCGCATTGATAAATCGTTTCGCCATCAAGGTTATAGATCATTTCAGGATGGCCCATAAACCCATGTGTGGCGAAATAGAGGTCCTCGCCCACGGTGGGATTGGGCCTGGGCTCGTCACCTTCGTTGGTGCATGATGCCAGCGCCAGCAATCCGATAAGGATAAATAAATAATTCTTCATGATTGTTGTGTTATTGATTGTGATGATTAGTTGTCTTGGGTACGGCGCAAGGGTGATTCGTTGCCGCTGCGCTTCTTGAACGGGTTGCTGATGGAGTTGAACGTCCAACGCACCATCAGCGAGAGGCCCCGTGTGTAGTGATAGCTATTGGTCTCATTATACACGTTATTGTAGCGTGTCTCGTTCCAGGATGGCGTGCTGCGGTGGAAGATGTCACAAGCGGTCACACCCAGCAGCAGGCGGTTCTTGAACAAAGAGGCCATGGCACTCAGGTTCACGCCAAAGGATGAGCCGTTTCTCGTGAGACCGCTGCTCCAGGGTGTGCTGTAGAGCGCATTGCATCCTAGCAGGAACTTACGCGCCACGGTGAACTGGGCATTGAGCGAGAGAACGGCATAGGGCCTGTCCTCAATCCTCGTTCCATCCAGATAAGGATAGGTGATGTGGGGCAATGTCATACTCGACTGCACGCCCAGATTCACCCATGAATTGCTGTAGTTGTAGCCCAAGTCCAGCGACCAGGCATGTGAGTGCTTGATGTTGATGGGATGCTCACTGATGATGCCCGATGGCATATACTCCACAATGCGCTGGATGGCATTGTCCATGAGCCGATAGCTCAGCGAGGAGGTGAAGCCCTTGTAGTTGGCATTCAGGGCCAACCGATGAGTCACCGACGGCTGCAACAAAGGGTTGCCTGTCGTTTCCTGATAGGTGTTGATGTAATAGGACGTAGGGCGCAGTTCGTTGTAGGTGGGTCGCCTCAATATGCGGCCGTAGTACAGCACCAGGTCAACATCATGCGACGGCTTGAATCCCACGCTGGCATTGGGCAGCACGTTGTGATCTGTCTTGTTGAGGACAAAGCCCTTGCTGTCGGTGCGGGTGTGGTCATACTCATAGCGCAGTCCCGCATTCAGGCGCCACTTGCCCCATGTTTTCGCCAGGGTGTAATAGACGCCCAGCCAGTCATTGTCACGTTTGCTGGTCTGCGTGAGGTCGTTCTGGTGAATTACCGCATTGCTCGCAGTATAACCCCATTCAAGGCCCGTGTGGTTTTTCCACCCGTCGGAAACAAAGTCATATTTGGCCGAAGCCGTCACGATATTATAATCATTGGTATCGACGATAAAATATTGTTTAATGATTGTAGAGGACTCGCCGCCGGGATTAAGAGTAGGCTTAATATACTCGTAGAGATTCTGGTCGTCTCGCTGTCGTGATGTCGCATAGTCGGCTATCAGCAGCAGTTGTGAGTGGTCATTGCGTTGCCACAGGTAACTGGCCGATGTGCTGTTGCGTTTAATGATGTCTTCAGTAACTGCGAATCCGTGAAGGTATTGGGCGGTTTTCAGCCTTGAGAATTGGTCGAGATTCAATTTGCGGTAATTGCCATTGAACTGCAAGCCGAAGACGCTCTTGGGTGTGAAGGCATAATTCAAGCCGGCAAAGAACTGGAAATCATCCCCGCTGCTTTGGTAGGATGTCGAGTCGGTTTTTGTATAACTCCACGGTTCTATACCATTTCCAGCGATTTCGGTCAACCCTTGAGTAAAAGCGACCGTGTTTAAATGGCCATAGGAGAATGAGGCGTTGCCCGACAACTTATCGCGCTTGCCATCGATGGTGATGGTAGTGGTATTGGATTTCTTGTGTTTGATGTCGAGCACATTCATCAGGCTGGCGCCCAAATTGTCTTTGTAAGGGCTATGGGTGTACAGCTTGACAACGGCGGCCACATTGGAGGCATATTGCGCATCAGGCTCGCGGATGATCTCCACGCGCTTGATATTTTGCGAGGTGACGGCTTTCAGCTCTGCGTTGTTGGTGATGCGGCGGTCATTGATATAGACCTCGGTCTTGCCGTCGCGGCCGATGAGGGAGATGTCCTCGTTCATGCCCACGATAACACCGGGCGTCCAGCGCAGCAGGTCGAGTGCATTGCCGGCATTGCCCATGATGGTGCCGCCCAGGTTGCGCAGGGTGTAATTGGCACCATCGCGTTCAATCTGCATCTTGGCAGCAGTAACCACGGTTTCCTTGAGGGCGGTAATGTCGGGGTGCATCTTGATGGTGCCCACGTTGTCGCGGCTGCACAGGCGATAGGCGGGTTTGTAGCCCACGTAGGAGACACGGGCGATGACCTTGCCATGCTCGATGGGAATGACGAAACGGCCGCTCTCATTGGTCACACCGCCTCCCACCATCGCCGAGTCGGCAGGGCTGAGCAGTGTGACATTGGCATAGGGCATCGGCAGGTTGTGCTCATCGACCACCACGCCCTTGAGGCGGCGCTCGGTCTTGAGGATGGCTTCAACGTAGATTTCGCGGTTTTCCTTCCTGGTCATCTTGATGGGATAGAAACCGATCATC
>CACYAW010000129.1 GCA_902772455.1 uncultured Bacteroidales bacterium | reverse complement strand
CAGTTCGTGGCCAGGATCGAAGCGGCCGGCAATGCCGACCACGAGCGTTGGCCCCAATACCCAACAAGTGACAATATCACTCAAAGGCTCAACGAATTCTGCAAACCGTCATTTCATAAAAAAGTGGAGTGGCTCAACACCCAGTGGGGCGAAACAACATTGATTTGCAGGCCTATGACACGCTGAATGAATGATGCTCTCTAGCGCGAGCAGTTTAGAGTCTAGTGGCTTCCGCGTTCCATTGAGTGCGGAAGCCATCCTTTTAATCCCAAAAATCCGCCGAAAAAAACATCTTTGCGGCTTATTGCCTTAGTGTGAGGCCCAGGATGTGGATGGCAACTAGGGACTGGAAACTAAAGTGCGCTTTAGCGAGAGACCCAAACTTCATAAGAAAAAAGTGAATGGTCAATAGCGGGCATCAGCCTCAACTATCAACCATTCACTTTTAAATACTTTGAGACTTCGCTGCTTGGCGCGAGGTCGATGGGTAGGGTCTTATCCCAGGAAGCCCAGGAGGACACCAGCGGCCACAGCCGAGCCGATCACGCCGGCCACGTTGGGCCCCATGGCGTGCATGAGCAGGTAGTTGCTGGGGTCTGCCTTGAGGCCCTGATCGTTGCTGATGCGGGCTGCCATAGGAACGGCCGAAACGCCAGCATTGCCGATAAGGGGATTCAACTTCTTGCTCTTGGGCAGGATGAGGTTGAAAATCTTCACGAACAGCACGCCCGAGCAGGTGGCGATGACAAAGGCACAGAAACCGAGGAAGAAGATAAAGATAGTCTCCTTGGTCAGGAACTGCGAAGCCTGGGTCGAAGCACCCACGGTCATACCCAGCAGGATGGTCACGATGTCGGTCATGGCGTTGCTGGCCGTGTTAGCCAGACGCTTGGTCACACCGCTCTCACGCAGCAGGTTGCCGAAGAACAGCATACCCAGCAGGGGAATTGCCGAAGGCACGACAAAGCAAGTGAGCAACAGACCGAAGATGGGGAAGATGATCTTCTCCAGTTGGCTGACCTTGCGGGCGGGTTTCATGCGCATCTTGCGCTCCTTCTCAGTCGTGAGCAGGCGCATGATAGGAGGCTGAATCACCGGCACGAGGGCCATATAGCTGTAGGCACTCACGGCAATTGCACCCATCAGGTTGGGAGCCAACTTGGACGACAGGAAGATAGCAGTGGGGCCGTCAGCACCGCCGATGATGGCGATGGCACCTGCCTGGTCGGGCATGAAGCCCAGCGCCAAGGCAATCATGTAGGCGCCAAAGATACCGAACTGGGCTGCCGCACCAACAAGCATCAGCTTGGGGTTGGCCAGCAGCGCACTAAAGTCGGTCATCGCACCGATGCCCAGGAAGATGAGTGGCGGGTACCATCCGTTGCGCACACCCTGGTATAGGATGTTCAACACCGATCCCTCCTCATAGATGCCGATTTCGTTGCCCGGCTGGAACGGAATGTTACCGATCAGGATACCGAAGCCGATGGGCACGAGCAGCATAGGCTCAAAATCATGCTTGATGGCGAGGTAGATGAAGAACAGACCCACCAAGATCATGATCAGGTTAGTGTAGTCAAAGTTGTAGAATCCGGTAAAATGCCAGAAATCCAGCAACTTGGTGAACAGGAAATTGTCAAGCAGTATCATGACTTTTAAGTTTTTAGTTCTTAGTTTTTAGTTGTAAGTGTTTTTACTGGTTATAAGTTTTTAGTTCTTAGTTGTAAGTATGATATGTATCGCCCGAAAGAGGTAATATTACTTACAACTTAATACTAACAACTTTATTCCATGCAACTTACAACTTGAAACTTCCAACTTTGTTTAACCAATAACCATGATTGTATTACCCTCGAGTACCGAATCTTCCTTCGATACCTCGATGCTCTTAACAACACCGTCAACGCCGGCATGAATCTCGTTGCCCATCTTCATGGCTTCGAGGATGCACACAACGTCGTCGGCCTTAACCTGTTGACCTTCCTTGACAAAGATTTCCTTGATGACGCCAGGCAGCGGTGACTCGATCACGTGACCACCAGCGGCAGCAGGAGCGGCCTTGCGGGCGGCGGGCTTGGGAGCGGCAGCAGGTGCGTCGCTCACGGCAACACGCTTGACAGCGGGAGCGGCCTTGGGCTGCTCGGGCAGCTCAACGTCATAGGCCACACCGTTGACTTGAATGTGGGCGATATTGCCCTCAATGTTATCGACGGCAACATTATACTCGTTACCATTGATCTTATATTTGTATTCCTTCATTTGAGTGAATGTTTTTTAAATAGTGATTATTTCTTGATAACGGGTAAATCTCGCATCAGGCCACTCTTGTTGGCCCATGCCGAACCGTCACGCGGACTCAACGTGAGCACGCCGCTCTCGTTGTCGTGGGCGTTGAGGTGCTGATACAGCGCAAAGCAGATAGCGGCCATCGTCTCGCCGTTCACGTCATTGCCGGCGGCAGGAACGCTGGCGGCTTGGGCGGCAACAGGCGCTGCGGTCTGCTCCTTGGTGTCATCCTTCAAGTTGCGGCTGGCAAACTTGCCAAACAGCTTGAAGCAGATATAGAGCAGAGCCAGTGCGCTGAATACTACCGACATAGCCAGCAAAGCAATCCAGAAACCGTGAGGATCCTTATCGTGGAAGGCCTCGATGTTCTCGTTCACTTCGCGGATGTTGTAGTTGCCCTTGGTAATGGCTGTTTCTATCGAGCTGTTATCCTTGACGGTCCAGATCGAATCAACTGGAATGGCGTCATTCAAGATGGTGGGAAGACGACCCTCTGCCTTGACGGCATAAGTCTCGCCATAATTCAGGCTGGCGGGGATAGTGACGTCATCAACCAGGTCTCCATTCACGTCATAGAGGGCGATGTAATTGTCCTTGCCGGCGGTGAAGGTGAAAGGCATGTGGAAGGTGCCTGCCTTGGGGGTGCCGTCGGCTTCCATGACAAAGTGGGCGCGGGGCGCTATCTTGGTATTGCGCTCATCGCCACGTGGAATCTCATAGATGTCCATGGGGCGCTCCTTGCACAACTCAATCAGCACCTTATTGGGTTTCATGTTGGAAGTGTCGGTCACCGCTTTGATGTGGTTAGAGATTTCCTCACGGCTCAAGGTGGTGATGAACATCTTCTCGACGGCAACAGTGCTGTAGGACGAGTTGTAGAACTCAACCCAACCATTGCCGCCCGTGCTGTCCTGTTGTACCATTACCTCGTTGATGCGCACGTTCTTGCGCTGTGCCATGGTAGGCAACACGAGGATGGCACAAAACAGCATCAGTGTCAATGCTCTTTTACTCATAATTGACTGCATTGGTGATTTACAGGGGAATGTTACCGTGTTTCTTGGCAGGGTTAACGAGCTTCTTGGTGCGCAGCACTTCCAGAGCGCGGATCACGCGGAAGCGGGTGTTCCTCGGCTCAATCACGTCATCGATGTAGCCATAACGGGCTGCATTGTAAGGCGTGCAGAAGAGGTTGTTGTACTCGTCTTCCTTCTCCTGGATGAACTTCTTGCCTTGCTCGAGCAGTTCCTTAGCCTTCTTCTCGTCGCCGGCAGCCTTAGCCTCCTCGGCCTGGGTCTTGAAGTTCTTGCTGTCCTTAGCGTACAGAATTTCGGCAGCACCGGCAGCACCCATAACGGCGATCTCGGCGCTGGGCCATGCGTAGTTCAAGTCACCGCGCAGCTGCTTGCAGCTCATCACGATGTGCGAACCGCCATAGCTCTTGCGCAGGGTAACGGTCACCTTGGGCACGGTTGCCTCGCCATAAGCATAGAGCAACTTGGCACCGTTCATGATAACGGCGTTGTACTCTTGGCCGGTACCGGGCAGGAAGCCGGGCACGTCAACGAGGGTTACCAGAGGAATATTG
>CACYAW010000128.1 GCA_902772455.1 uncultured Bacteroidales bacterium | reverse complement strand
CGCACCACCGAGGTAAGCCAGCGTTACCTCCGTGGCAAAGCGGCATCGAAAGTGAAACTCCACCATCAGGAGATGATGCTGGCGCAGGTCGGCTCGCCGTTGGCCATTGAGAACGCCCACCGCAACCTGCTGGATATGGAAGACGATGAATAACCATGGCACAGCACAACACACTCGAAGTATGCCGGGTTGACCTGTTCACGGTACAGAACGAACTCGAGAAACGGTACCCAGCGGTCATCGTGGCCGCCGTGCTGCGCATACGTGAGGAGTACAACTGGTTCATCGCCAATCCAGACGCTAAAGACCGTCAGTTTGTCGAGTATGCCACCTCACGCCATGGCATCAGCAGGACACTTGCCTACAACGATCTTGGTGTAATCAAGGCGCTGCTGCCGCATCTGGCACAGGCATCCCGTGACTTCCACCGCTATCGCTATAATGAGATGATCATTGAGACGTACCAGATGGCGAAGAAGCGCAAGGACACGAAGACGATGGAGAAGGCGGCATCCTCGTATGCCAAGTTCAACCGTGTGGACTTGGAAGACGAGCAGGCCGTGCCTTATGACCTCATCGTCGTGCAACCTTTTACCGCTACCGACGACCCGTCGGTACTCGGCATCAAGCCCATTCCCCGCCTGCAGGAACGCATCCAGGAACTGCTGCACAAATACCAGGCGGAAAACATGGATATCGAGGATATCGAGTTTGAGGAAGCAGACCTGGAGGAACAGACACTGTTCCCCGATGAAGAGAAAAACGATGGAGCAGACCTCGAAGAAGATATACTTTAACGCCCCTCAGCGCTTGACGCAACTGATTGGCGCCAATACCACCGTCATCGTGGCGGGGCGACGAACCGGCAAGACGGATTCGATCGCCTCGCCCTTTGTGCTGCGCAACATGCAACGCATGGCAGGCAGCACCGGTGGCATTGTGGTACCCACTTACAAGCATGGCCTGACCAACACCATTCCGGGCCTGTTGGCGGCATGGAAAAGGTGGGGGTATATCAACGGTGTCCATTACGTCATTGGGCGGCGACCGCCCAAGTCCTTCGGCAAGCCCATCATCGAGCCTGCCGAGTATGAGCACGTCATTTCTTTCTACAACGGTTCCTGCGCGATAATCATCTCCCAGGACCGACCTGGCAGCAGCAACTCGTTGACCCTTTCGTGGCTCCTGATCGACGAAGCCAAGTTCATCGATTACGAGCGACTCAAGGACGAGACGCTGCCTGCCAATGGCGGTATCAAGTCCTATTTCGGTCACCACTCGTTCAATCACTCAGTAATGATACTCAGTGATATGCCACAGACGCAGAAGGGCTCCTGGTTCCTGCACTATCAGGACAAGATGGACAATGACCTTATCGAGACGATCAAGGGCACTGTCTATGAGATATGGAACATCAAACAGCGCATCCGCTCTTTGAATGCGAAGCAGATACCCGTGCCCGATTATCTTCGCAATTATCTGCGCCGACTTGACCGCAACCTGAACAGGATGCGCTCAGTGGCCGTCTACTACAAGGAGTACTCCTCGATCGAGAACCTGCAGCTGCTCGGCGAGTCGTACATCAAACAGATGAAGCGCGACCTCACTCCCAAGACGTTTCAGACATCCATCCTTTGTCAACGCATAGGCATTGCCAAAGACGGATTCTATTCGTCCATGCGTGAGGGCCACAAGTACAACGCCTCTGACTTCGATTATCTCGATAGCCTCGGCTATGACTTCAACGAAGCACAGCTGGATAGCCGTGCCGACAAAGACTTGAATCCGTACGCTCCAATCTGCATCGGCATGGACTACAACGCCAACATCAACTGGATTGTTGCTGGCCAGCCCATTGGGAGGCGCTTGAACGTGATCAAGTCCTTCTACACGAAATTCGAGCGCAAAATCCCTGCACTTATTGATGACTTCTGCCACTATTACGCGCACCACGAATGTAAGGTGGTCGTGTATTATTACGACAGCACTGCTCTCGGTGGCAACTATGCTGTCAACGAACAGGACTTTCATTGGGTGGTGTGCCATGAGTTCGAGAAACGAGGCTGGCAGGTCGAGGACATCAACCTGGGAAACCCCATGCGCCACGACGAAAAGTATCTGCTCATCAACCAGGGCTTTGCCGGTAAACAACGGCTTATGCCGATGTTCAACCGCCAAAACAATGATGACCTCATCCTCGCCATCCAGACGGCGGGCGTCGTGCGTGGCCGCAACGGCTTCCGCAAGGACAAGGGCGGTGAGAAGCTTGTCGAGACCGAGGAAGACCTGCTGCAGCACCGCACGGATGGCACGGACGCTTTCGACACCCTCTACATCGGCTGTGAAAAATTTCCGTTCCGTGATACCTTTGGCATCAATTCCAGCGGAGTCCTATAGTTTGGCATAGTATTTGCAATGATTTTCCATGGCCTTAAATCACTGTCTTCCAAAAAAATACCGAAATTTTTAAGATAAATTAAGCTGCCAATGTCAGCTTTTGGCATTGGTCACAGCTTATTTTGCAAATTTGATTCGGGTTACGCTGCCTTGTGTGACCTGCGTTTCGTCACATGTATGTAGCAGCACTTTCTAATAACCCTTTAAACTTCAACAAAACAATGGAAGTATTTGTTAAAGTTCAGCAGCCCGAAGCAACCGAACTGGTGAAGGGCTGGAAGAATGTCATCCACATCGAAGGATGGCAACCAAAGAGAGGTGACATCATTGTTATCTATGCCACCGATCTAGTGATTAGTGATGACCTGTCACCTCTGGAGTTCAGACAGGATGTGATTAACCAGCAGCAGTACGGCAATATGCCTTCTGACGGGGAATTGCCTGTCAACGCGCTCATCGGCCTTGTCAAGGTTCTCTGCGAGACTGACCGCAGAATGAATGCGTGGACAAGAGATGAGGAGAACATCTACCATGTTGTAAATGCGCTTGAGTTCGACTCTCCTTTGCGCTTGCCCTTCGACATCTGCAGCCGTCTCACCGATGTGAAAGATAAGCTGCCGTCCCACCGTTGCTCCAACTATTCACCCCACATTTCCCAGGGCGCTATTGAACTCTTTCTGCCTTTGTCAAAAGAAAACTTTGACAGGGCTAGTAAGGGCGGCACGATCACCCTTGAGTATGCTGGTCACATCAAGACGATCCTCGAAGACTATATGGACGATTTCGAGGTTCTGACCGTCAACTGCAATCGCCAGGCGAAGAGTTTCTTTTTCAATGCTGAAATCCTCGAGGAACGAGATGAGTCCCTCACCGGTTTAAAGAAGTACCCGAGTGCGCTGGATCCAAGTGGTGTCACAACGCGCAAGTGGGTTCAGTTTTCATGCCGTTACCCAAAGATTTTCGTTGATTGATCCTGGGCAACTGCAACAATTTCAAAAATTGTTGTATCTTTGCCTCGTCAGTATCTGAGACTGACAAGACATCACTGGAAAAAAAGAACATTATACTATCAACTTGCTGAAAACTTAGGGAATTTTCATCTGGTAGATTTTGAAGTATAGTGGTTCATGCTTTTTGGCGTGAACCGCTGTAGCCCAATCTACCCGGCTCCCCTAAGTGCCGAAGCAAGGGTGTTGATGGCGCGTTCACGCCTTTTTATGTGTAAACCAGTTTAGGCGTACCATAAAAATAGTGTCAACCAAGTCAGTTTACTGCCTTCAAAACCTGTCAACCATTT
Source organism: uncultured Bacteroidales bacterium (assembly GCA_902772455.1). Classification (GTDB taxonomy): domain Bacteria; phylum Bacteroidota; class Bacteroidia; order Bacteroidales; family Muribaculaceae; genus Sodaliphilus. The sequence goes on along the minus strand of CACYAW010000128.1, from coordinate 218 downwards.
TAGGTTTTTTCCCTTATTTAACCTTTTTCCTGTTCCCAGTGCCGGGTATTTGGCACACCTTTGCACTACCTTTGCTACGTGAGCCACTTGTTGTAGCCTGTGCAATGGTTTTACTGCATCCATCAGTTAGGTGCCCAAAGGCTTGCACTCTTTAATTGTCATCAAATTCTCATTTTTGAACGCCTGTTGATCGTTATTACATGAAAAATTGGTAATTT
>CACYAW010000127.1 GCA_902772455.1 uncultured Bacteroidales bacterium | reverse complement strand
CTGGCAAACATGCAGGGCAGTATGGTAAACTCCAAAATGCTCTACAATCCGCAGATGAAGTCAGCCTACAACTTCGTGCCTGCCATCATGGGTATGCTGCTGATACTCGTCTGTGCCATGATGACCTCCATCTCTATTGTCCGCGAGAAAGAGAAGGGTACGATGGAGGTGTTGCTCGTCTCGCCCGTCCGCCCACTGATGGTAATTATTGCCAAGGCCGTGCCCTATCTGGTGCTTGCCTTCGCCATCCTCATCACCATCCTCCTGATGGCCCGCTATGTGTTAGGTGTGCCGCTGCAAGGCTCCATCGCTTGGATTCTCGCCATTTCCACTTTATATATATTGTTAGCGCTCTCGCTGGGACTACTTATCTCTAACATCGCGCAGACGCAACTCGTCGCCCTGCTACTCTCGGCCATGGTGCTGCTGATGCCCGTGCTGATGCTCTCCGGCATGATGTTCCCAATAGAATCGATGCCCAAGATTCTGCAATGGATATCCATCGTCATTCCGCCGCGCTACTATATCGAGGCCATGCGCAAGTTGATGATTATGGGTGTCGGTGTCGGTGAGGTGATGAAGGAAATCGCTGTCCTTGCAGGCTTCACTACGTTCTTCCTCATACTTGCCCTTATGAAGTTTAACACAAGGCTGGAGTAATAAATCGTAAATCGAAAATTAGTCAAATCGCAAATATGTTAAGGCATCTCATACGAAAGGAGTTCTTGCAGATTCGCCGTAATCCGTTTCTGCCCAAACTCATACTCATGTTTCCCATCATGATTATGTGCATTTCGCCGTGGGTGATGAATATGGAAGTGAAGAATGTTGTGGTCAATGTGGTCGATAACGATCGTTCCACCCGCTCGCAGCAGATAGTCCATAGTATCGAGGCCATTGATTACTTCATCTTCGGTGGACAGAAGCCCTCCTACCGTGCCGCTCTTGCTGAGATAGAGCACGGCAAGGCCGACATGGTGCTGGTCATTCCGCATGATTTCGGGAAGGACATCGACAGGGGCAAGATGCCGCAGGTACTGATAGCCGCCAATGCCGTCAACGGTACGAAGGGAGGCATTGGCAGTGCCTACCTGTCTCAAATCGTCACTTCACATGTCATGCCGACCAAGGCTGCTTTCCAGTCAAAGGTGTCCACACTACTGCTCTACAACAAACATCAGAATTATAAGCTCTACATGATTCCGGCCCTGCTGGCCATGGTGGTTATGCTGATGACAGGCTTCCTGCCCACGCTCAACATCGTCAGCGAAAAGGAGATTGGCACCATCGAGCAAATCAATGTCACGCCTGTGTCGAAATGGGCTTTCATCCTCTCGAAACTCATTCCGTATTGGCTCATTGCTTTCTTCGTTATCACTGTGTTTCTCATCCTTGCATGGCTTATCTACGGCATCATCCCTGACGGTCCCATCTGGCTTGTCTATGTGCTTGCCATGTTGCTTGCCATGTTCTTCTCATCATTCGGACTCATCGTGTCCAACTACTCCGACACCATGCAGCAGGCCGTCTTCGTCACGTGGTTCTTCGTGATGATTATCATGCTGCTCAGTGGCCTGTTCACCCCCACCCGCTCGATGCCCTCATGGGCCTATGCCACCACCTATGTCAACCCCATGTCCTACTTCATCGAGGCGGTGCGCACGGTATTCATCCGCGGCGGCGGCCTCTCCAGCATCTGGCACCAGGTGCTTGCCCTGCTGGGCATCGGCAGCATCATGGCCATCTGGGCCGTCATGAGCTACAAGAAGAACTCCTGACAAGAACTCATCCTTAAACCTAAATAAAATTCAGTTTAGGCATCTAATCCAGCATTTTGTTCAAAAAAAGAACTATTTTTGCAAACGATTAGAGAATAGCAATTATTGACTGAAAATGACACATCTTTCATAGCGCTAACTGATTGCCAATGATATACATCTCCAAGGATAATAGCACTATCATCAAAGGCATAGTCATCATTATGATGCTGTGTTGCCACTTGTTTGATAAAAATCATATCAACATGTGCATAAATTTCTTCTACATTGGAGATACCCCATTAATCAGATGGTTGATGCCTGCCTTCGGTCCCATCCCGTTTTTTCTGATGATGAGCGGCTATGGACTTGCCTATAAATACGAAAAAGGCAAACTGGGATTTCGCAATCAACTGACACGCATCCTTCGGCTGTATGTGCATTACTGGATTATTCTGGCCATATTTCTGGTCATTGGTCATGCAATGGAGCCTGCACTCTACCCCGGAAGGGTGACCAAACTATTGAGGAACATGATTGGATGGAATGTTACCTATAACTCCGCCATGTGGTTCGTCCTCCCCTATTCGATATTGAGTCTGCTGAGCTATTACATCATACGTTTGGTAGAGCGGATTGGCAACGTTTGGGCCATTGTTATCACAATAGCCATACAGGTTTGCACCACTTTCATCATCAGCCGGTACGGTGATGTTCTTATTAATTATCAGTTTATTTATCAACCGTTTCTTTGCTTCCACTTGCTGCAGCCCTTCACGATGGGCATCGTGCTCAAGCGCACATCCTTTAGTCTGAACAGGTCATTTCCACAATGGATGGTGCTGGCGGCTATCGTCTTACTGGTTGTTCTCATGTGCTCAATAAAAATCCCTATGCGCTTCATCATCTATGTTCCATTGATGGTGACCTTGCTGTGCCAGGTGAAATGGGGAGGTTGGCTCAAAACCATACTCATGGAATTAGGCCGCACATCGATGCCCATTTGGATGATACACTGCTGGTTGGCCCTTTACTTCTTCACGCCACAGTTCTATTCGTTGAAGTACGTGCCGCTTATCTTGATCGCAACGCTGCTGGCAAGCTATCTGGTGTCATTACCCGTGATGTGGGTGGCTGGGAAAATCAACAACACACTGTTCAAGTAGCGGCAGGGTTATTCAAAGCCAGGTGGCTAAGAAGCAATCACGGTATTGTCGCTAGTGTAAAAAATGAGTCGATGGCTTGAAAACAGTCATCGGCCTTTTTCTCCAGGAATGGTCGTGATATTCACGGCCCCGGTCCACATGGTTAAAGATTGCCTGCTGCCATTTCCTCAAGAGCGGCACACAGTTCCTTCTCGCTTGTAAAGATGTAATGGGCCACCGCAGCAAGGCTGGCGGCCGGCGTACCCGGGAGGAAGCCCACAGCGACCGCGACATCGGCATGACACATGGCAGCAAGGTCGTTATGTCCGTCGCCAACAAAGACGACCGTTTCTCGGGTAGCTGCCTTGTAGGCATCAACGACATCTTCTTTTTGCAATAGCTCCGTTATCCCAACGACACGGTTGCCAGCAACCTGGGCCCTGGAACAGAAGGCCTTACAGCCTATCTTCCTCATCAGGGCATCGCACCAGCAGTCGAGATTACTGGTGACTATTGCACACTGGCCGCGATGACTGTTGATAAAATCCACAATGAGCCCATGCAACGGCACTGTTGCCACCATGCGGCTCACCTCATCTACCGGCAAATGGCCAAGAGCAGCCACACGTTGCCGCAGGCTCCGGTCAAAGGGCTCCTCGCCAGTAACGGCAGCGATGGTCGCATCGGCCACAGGGGCCTGCACACCAAAATGAGCCGCAATCATTGGCAGTGTCTCGCGGGCCGTGAGGGTCCCGTCCATGTCAAAGAGAAACTTCACCTATCCTCGTTTTTGTAGAAAATACAGGCTCCTTGGGGTAACCCCCTTGGAGCCTGTTAGCATTTTGCGGAATTATTTCTTTGGAAAGAACCTGTGTTGATTAGGCGTGCTTTTTAGCCTCGTCAACGATAGCCTTGAAAGCGGCGGGATTGTTCATAGCAAGGTCGGCGAGCACCTTGCGGTTGATCTCGATACCAGACTTGTGAATCAGGCCCATCAGCTTGCTGTAGGAGAGGTCCTCCATGCGTGCGGCAGCGTTGATACGCTGGATCCACAGGGCGCGGAAGTTGCGTTTTTTCTTCTTACGGTCGGCGTAAGCGTAGGTCAAACCCTTCTCCCAGGTGTTCTTAGCAACGGTCCAGACGTTCTTGCGAGCG
>CACYAW010000126.1 GCA_902772455.1 uncultured Bacteroidales bacterium | reverse complement strand
GAAGCCCACATAGATAGTGTCATACTGATCCATGTTCTCGACCTTGCTGGCCACCTCGGGGCGCGCGGTGGAGTCTTTCATCTCGATGGTCGAACGGCTTTGATCATCTTTCCAATCCAGATCCTCGGTGGTATAGGCCAACGCAGGAACGATTTCAAACAGGTCGGCATCAGTTGCCTCGGCAAGGGTCTTGGCAACACGCTCGGTGGCACGCACTTCGCTGGCCGAGAAATAAGCCACCAGAGTGGTTTTCTTATTGGCATCGGCCGCAGCGTCGTCACTGTTGGTAGTGTTCTGAGTGGTGTTCTGGCATGCGCCCAGCATGAGGGCAAGGGCCAAAATAGATACTAATTTCTTCATGTCTTCTTATTCTTCGGTTAAACAAATGGATGATTCATCGAAAAAACTATCCGCATTCCATCATCTGAGAAATGCGGAATACGGATAGCCAATTATTAACTGTCATGAAAACTTAATCTTTCTTCTTCAGATCAACCTTGCCTGGGGTCGCGGGCTTTTCGGTGCTCAATTTGGGAACATCAGCCTTGGCGGGAGCGGCCTCAGGTGCCTTGGCGGGAGCGGGAGCGACCTTGCCACCCACCTTGTTATAACGCTTATTCAAGCCTTCGATAACCTCCTTGGTCACGTCATACTTCTCATCGATGAACAGCGTGGCGCTCTTGCGCAGCACCATGTCAAAGCCTTTCTTCTTGGCATAGTCCTTCATGAAGTTGTCGATTGAGTCGAGCAGCTGGAGCTGGCTCTGGTTGAGCTCGTTCTGGATGCTCTGCTGAAGGCTGGCCAGGTAATTCTCGGCATCGGACTGCATCTTCTGCAGCTTGGCCTGGTCGGCATTGAACGCCTCCTCGGTGAGGTATTGGTTATTCTGGTACTTCTGCTGCATGGCATTGCCAAACTTGCTGATCTCGTTGCCGCGCTGTTTCTGGGCAGCGTCAAACTGGTTCTGACGACGCAGCATGGCCTCGTTGATGTCCTTCGCCAGGTTGTAGTTAGCCATGATGGAGTCCTCGTCGATGTAACGGATCTTGAGGTTTTCAAGGGCAGTGCCATTGGCTGACTTAGGAGCCTCGGCCACCTGATTCTCGTTACATGAGGTAGCGGCCATCAGCACGACAGCAGCAAACAAAGCAAGCTTGGTGTAATGTTTAATGAAGTTCATTTCAAACGTTGTTTTTGACTTTTTCTTTTGTATTTCTGTTAGTTGTAAAATTCCTTGTCCCGCGCACAGGTGATACCGCGCTTGCGCATCTCGGCATTGTCATGGATATGGGTGTTGGGAAAGCGGCCGCCTTTCACGAAGAAAATCTTCACGCCCAGCAGCACAACTGCCAGTCCCACAATAGCCAATGTCAATAGTAGCGTAGCCATCATCTGCGTTTTTTGCATAAAGACCTGCAAATTTAGTGATACTTTGCGACTCCAAGCACGATAATTTGCAATATTTTTGTTCAAATTGATTGAATAGCCCTCGGTTTTAACAAAAATTCAAAGCGCTAAAGATTAACTAACACTTCCGCCCCACCCCCTAAGTACATCTCAAAGGGAAAAAAAGAGTAACTTTGTAGTCCCGTCTGTTGTCCCGTCTGTTGCGTTGTCAACGCAACAAACAAGCAACGCAACAAACAAGAACCGATTACCACTCACTCCCAATGAAAAAAGAGACCTACAAAGCACAACAGCCTTTTGCTGGAGAGAAAAAGCCCTCCATGCTTCGTCGCTGCGTGGGTCATGATTACACAGGGCGCCAGATTTACATGATCACAATGGTAACCGAGGGGCGGCGCCTGCTCTTCGGGCAAGTGGTGGGCAAGAGCGATGCGCCAGCTGGCAGCGACGACGCGCCCCGCATCGAGCTGTCGCCACTTAGGCAGCGCGTGAGCAACGAGTGGTGGGCGGCCTCTCAGCAGCATCCCGAGGTCAAAGTTCTCGCCCTGCAGATGATGCCCGGCCACCTGCACGGCATCCTGTTTGTTCAAGAACAGATGGAGAAGCCCCTGGGGATGCTCCTGCGCGGCTTTAAGCAGAGCTGCAACCGCCACTACCGCGAGCTGGTGCTCGGCATCACCTCGCCCGTCCCGTCTGTTGCGTTGTCAACGCAACAAACTCGACAAGCACCCGTTAAGAAGGACCGCCGCAACGAGGACCGCTCCCACGGCATGCTCTTTGCCCGCGGCTATAATGACAAACTGTTGCTGCGTGAAGGCCAACTGCTCATCCTATCCCCATGGGAACACCACAACGAGCAACTGACCATCAGACGTAGCCAATGCATCAAACTCAACGACATCGCCCGCCTGCTAACGACTTATTGGATGGACATGGAGCGTGTCATCGGGGCAGCTCTGGCTGGTGACCAACAGGCTATCGCCAAGCTCTATAATGCGTATTCCCACAAGGTGTTGGGGATATGCTATAACATTGTGGGCAACCGTGCCGTAGCCGAGGAACTGTCCCATGATGCCTTTGTGCTTGCTTTCTCCAAACTGGATCATCTGCGAAACCCTGGACGTTTTGACGCTTGGCTGTCAAGCATTGCGGCCAACGTGGCATTGCGTTACAAGCAACGCAATCATGTGCTGGCCACTGTTCCTGTCGATGACATTCCAGATGAGACTTGGATTGAAGATGAGCCCTCGGACATGCCGACGATGGCCGAAATCATGGCAGCGGTAAATGCCTTACCCAACGGTTATGGCAAGGTGTTCAAGATGGCGGTCATGCAGGACATGTCCCACAAGGAAATCGGCGAAATCCTGGGTATTGCCGCCCATTCCTCGTCATCGCAACTGGCACGCGCCAAGAAGATGTTGCAGCATTCGTTGGCCAAATATTGGGCTATCATCCTGCTTGCGCTGCTCACGCCTCTTGCGTGAGACGAACGAGCCTGCTGTCACTGAAGGCAATCCACAAGTGACCGAGCCCGACAAACAGCAGCGCAAAGAAAGCCGCAACATGGCCATCACTGTCCCTGAGAGATACAAGCAGCCAAATGTGAGCGCCACAGACACGGCTCAGCATGAGGAAGTGCCAAGACATATGGTTGACACTACTACTGTTCCTGTTGAAAATGCGTTGCCTCACCTCAAACTGAATGGCGACATCCACTTTGCAAACGTCGGTCAAGGCACCACCATCCGGCCCAAGAAAGACGGTTTCAAGCGCTGGTCGGCCGATTTGGCCTACACGGGACAACTCTCTCCAGAGGCAGATAGGATGGCATCTCACAATTTCATCGTCCCCGATTATACAGCGCCAAGCGTTCCAGGTGAACCAGACCCAACAATGTCCATTGATAACTGGAGCGATTATATCGCTTATCTCGAAGTAAAGAGTGACATCACGAGTGAGGTGTCTGAAAAGGATTTCATCATGCGCAAGATTGCATTGAGCAATGAACCGCTGAACAATGGCCAGATCGTGCGCAAAACGCACCACAGTCTGCCACTGACTTATTCGTTGTCGTTGAGGTATCAAGCCAACAAGAGAATCGGCTTAGAGAGTGGCCTCCAATACACAAGACTCAACTCACTGTTCCAGACGGGAGAAGGCATCAACCGCATCGATGAGAAACAGCGCATCGATTACCTGGGCGTACCTTTGAAGGTGTCCTATAGGATTTGGAGCGGCAAACATGTGGGCATCTACACTTCGGCTGGCGTGACACTGGAGATTCCAGTCAAGTCAACAGTCACGACAGAGTATATCTTGAACAACCAGCCCGAACTGCGGGACAGTCATCACCTTGATGTGCCGTTGCAATGGTCAACGGGCATTGGCATCGGTGTTCAGTACAATATCACGCCCACCATCGGCATCTTTGCGGAGCCTGGCGTGCAGTACTACATTCCTGATGGCAGCGGCTTTGAAACCTACCGCACGCAGCATCCCTTCACCATCACAATTCCCGCCGGATTGCGATTCACGTGGTAGTTAAAAACAGCAAAATGATGCAGTCATTATTCGGCTTGTGGTATCATAGGTTATAGAACGATATAGTAATCTTTAATAACCTAAAAAAATAACTGCTATGATGAAAAGAAGCATTCTGTTAGTAGCCCTTGCCTTGATGGCGGTGTCACAGGTTGCGGCAAACGAGTACATGTATACGCCTTTTGTACGCGAAGGTGTAAAATGGGTTTACTATTATGTCAATGAGGATGGTTTCTATCCGGCTGACACCATATTGGGAAAAGGCAAAGTCTATATGAACCTTGAATTCAAGGGCGACACCGTCATCAACGGACTCACCTACAAAGCCATGCACAAGTACCACGGCGGTGCCATTAACGCCGATAATGACACAGTGCCTATCTACATGCGTGAGTCAGACAAGATTGTATATGCGATAGTGCCTAACGGCAAAGTATATCCCGATTGCCCTATCGGCAACTCTTTTTCACCCGGCATTTATGACCTCATCAGTGAAGGCAAGGAGTTTATCTTATATGATTTCAATGATCCTGTAGCCTATTGGGATAGACTTGTAAACCAATCAGGATATAATGAGCAGTATCAGCATTGCTACACCGACACAATAGCACTTGGCACTCATCTGGCCAAGCAATATGTTGGAAGCCTATCTGGGGGCGATTTCCGTATCATTGAGGGAGTGGGCATCGATGCTTTTTCAAGTTACACGCTTGATTTCTTCATGGTATTACCAACGGGTTACGGTACCTATTTTGGCCTGAGCCATGTTGTCGAAGGGGATGAAATAGTCTATAAGGGACAGAAGTTTGACGAGAGCATTTTGGAAAACAAGCGTGGTGATGTCAACGGGGATGATGAAGTCAGCATCTCAGATGTCACAACCTTGATTGATATCTTGCTGGGACGTTAAATCCTCCACATTAGCACGATAACACTGTTTTATCGCACTTCCTATGCAGTCCTTGGTGGTTTGGTGGAATCTCAACTTATAGGAAACCAAACCACCAAGGATTTTTATGTACAAACTGACGGATTATCTGTATAACGGACTATTGTATCTCAACAATATGTCCAGACCACATCACAAAAGGCTCAGCCAACTGATGCTCTATGCCACAACGACTTGCCAGTCTCATTGCAAACACTGCAACATCTGGCAGAAAAAGCGTGAGCACCTGTCGCTCGACGACATCAAGCACATCATGCAGAGCCGCTGCATCACGAGCAGGACAACCGTCGGGCTGGAAGGCGGCGAATTCATCCTGCATCCACAAGCTGATGAAATCATGACATGGTTTCATGAACACCACCCCAACTACACCCTGCTCACTAACGGCCTTGCTCCACAACGTGTCATACAGTCCGTGAGGCGCCACCGTCCTCGTCACCTGTATATCTCACTCGATGGGGACAAGGAAACCTACAAGAGGATGCGCGGCTGCGACGGCTATGACAAGGTAATTGATGTCGTTGAGACATTGAAGGACGAGGTACCGCTATCGCTCATGTTCTGCCTGTCACCGTGGAACTCGTTCAAGGACATGGAGCATGTCATCAATGTGGCCTTGCATTACGACATTGACGTGCGCATCGGCATCTATGGCACGATGGCGTTCTTTGACACCACGAGCGAGCTGATTGAGGCGACCGATTTTGTGGGCCGTATTCCCTCTAACATCCACAAGACACAAGAGAACTATGACTTTGTAGCACTTTATGACCAATGGCGGAGTGGCAACCTGCGACTTCGGTGCCAAAGCATCATGAGCAGCATTGTCATCCACAGCAACGGGGACGTACCCTTGTGCCAAAATCTTGATGTCAAGTTAGGCAACATCCACGACCAATCACTGGACGAAATCTTCAACGGTCATGATAGTGCGCTCACTCAGTGCCGATACTCCAAGCAGTGCAACGGCTGCTGGATTAACTTCCACCGCAAGTATGACATCATCCTGATGCGCAACCTCGAGTGTTTGCTGCCAAAAACACTCATTGAACGATTCTATGGTCCCTATCAATGGACAGATGACACCAAAATGACCTATCATAAACTGTTGAAATCATGATACAACAACTCATTAACCGCTATAAGCGTATGCGCACCGAGCGCTATCTGAATCAAACCTACAAGTGTCAATATGCCTTCGTCGGCATGGGACAGCACAGCCTGACCAACCTCTACCCTGTGCTTCACTACCTGCAAGTGCCATTGAAGTACATCTGCGTAACCAGTGAACGCAAGGCACGGCTCATTGAACAGAAATTTAAAGGAATAAAAGCCACTACCAGGCTTGATGACATTCTTAATGATAAGGTTGTGAAGGGCATCTTTGTCGCAGCATCGCCCAGCGCACATTTTTCCATAGCATCCCGCGTTTTACAAAGCGGCAAATCGCTGTTTATAGAAAAGCCGCCTTGCCAGTCATTAGAACAATTGCAGGAACTTATCGAGTTACAACGAGAATTCGGTTCACGGGTAGCGATGGTTGGACTTCAACAACGCTACGCACCTGCAGTCCAGACACTCAAGCGCCGATTAAAGGGTGAACAACATCTCAACTATGACCTGCACTATCTCACGGGGGCTTATCCCGAGGGTAATGCCCTGCTCGACTTGTACATCCACCCGATAGACCTGGCCACATGGCTGTTTGGTAAGGCTGAAATCGTTTCCTATTTCGGCACGATAGAGTTGTCCACCTGCCACTGCTGGCAAGACGCGCGACAGTCACTCACTGTCCACACCCGCTCAGGCAGCTATCACCTGGCCCAATGCGAGGTGTTGAGTTTTGTTCCCAAGCAGGCTGCCATCGAAGGCGTTCCCATTGAGAAGCTTCTTACTCGCCGTCAATCGGTCGAATACCTGTACCGTCACAACAGTTTCTCCCCTACCATTGCCAACAATTCCATCTACACTCAGGGCTTTTTTCAAGAGGTCTCTACCTTTGTCTACGCAGTTGAGGGCAAGAAGGCAAATGTCCTTACCGACCTTCAGTCCGTTGAGCCGACACTAAAACTGATTGACAAAATTATCGGATGATGGCTTAACGCCAATATGTGCCTTAGTCCAGGATGCGAGGTTCGGGAATTTCCCGGCCGCGGCAGAAGCGGACGGCGATGTGGCGGTCATCGCCCACGTAGATGAAACGCTCGAGGCGTTGAGTCGGTGTGTAGTCGCCGAGGTTCAGGTCGCTGTCGTCGATGACGAGGGCATCGAACTCGTAACCTGGCTCGAAACTGCCCACGCGGCCAAAGAAGCTGCCTGCCGACTTGGTGGCCATCCAGAATGCCTCGGAGAGCGTGAGGAAGCGCTTGTCCTTGTACTTCTGGTAATAAAGTTTGCTTACCTGAATGGCATAGACCATCACGCGCATGATGCTCATGTCATGGCCTCCGCTGATGTCACTGCCCAAGCCCACTTTTATGCCCATGTCGAGAAAGGTGCGGATGGGCGCGATTCCGGTTATCAGGTTGATGTTCGACGTGGGGCAATGCGCCACCATCACGTTGCGACGGCTCATCAGTTCCAGCTCTTCGCCTTCACTGAAGACGCAGTGTGCCATGATGGTTGGTGTCTGCCCGAACAGGCCATAGCGGTCATAGGCGTCGCCATAGAAACGGCTCTCGGGCTCCAACTCACGCACCAGGGCGATTTCACCCAGGTTCTCCGACAGGTGAGACTGTACGGGCACCTGGTACTTTTGTGCCTGTTCGCCGCAAACCCGCAGCATGGCTGACGAGCACGAGGGGATGAAACGTGGCGTGATGATGGGCCTGACGAGACCGTCGGGGTCGTTCCATTCGGCGATGAGCGCCTCGTTGCTTGCCTCAGCCTCATCGACACTCTCGAGCAGGGCATCGATGGAGTTGCGGTCCATATTCACCTTACCTACCATGGCTCCCATGCCAGCCTCTTGGAATAGCTCCATGAGCAGACGCGTGCTCTCGAGATGGGTAGTGGCGAAGGTTGCGGTACGCATCGTGCCATAGCGCCACAGGTCGTGCACAAAGCGGCTGTACATGCGCCTTGCATAACGCGTGTCACTGAATTTCGCCTCCTCGGGGAAGGTGTAGTTGTGGAGCCACTCTAGCAGTTCCATGTCCATCGAGATGCCCTGGTTGCGGTACTGCCCGGCATGCACGTGCATGTCGTTCATGGCGGGTATGAGCAGGCAGTCGCCGTAATCTATCACCTCTTCGGGCTGCACTCCAAAAGCGTCGGCGCTACTGGCCACGTCCACGACGCGCCCGTTTTCGACGCCCACATAGCCATGTTCCACAACCTCAAAGTGATCCTTATCGCGAGTATAGATGATGTTAGCCTTGTACAGTTTCATAGTTTATATATGGATATATGATGAATTGCTGGTTACAAAGATAACCAAATTTTTTATTCCACGGTTTTTTTATTGACAATTGGTCGGTAATCCACAAATACGGTGTTAACTACATCCAATAAGTCTTATTTAGTCTTAAATATCAATGGCGGGCCAGTACTATGCGCCAGCCCTGCCAGTTTTTTGTTCTACATTTGCGGCAACATAATCAACAACAAACTCTACAAGATGAAAAAAGCAACCATATTTTTGCTGATTGCTCTGGCCGCTATTTTCTCGTTTTCCTCTTTGGCACAAACCACCATCATGGGGAGCATTTTCAACGTGCGGGGCGAGGGAGTTGAATATGCTACGATTGCGCTCGAAGGCGATACCATCGGTACTCTTGCCGATGCTCAAGGGCATTTCACTCTAACAATTCCCAAAGGCAAGAATAATGACCTGGTCATCACTCATGTTTCTTATGACAGGGCATCAATCCCCTTTTCGTCCTATAGTACAGGTAAGCCGTTGTCCATCATCGTCAAGGACAAGAACGTGAAACTGGACGAAGTGGTCATTGGCAAAAAGAACAAGATGAAAACCATCCTGGGCAAGAAATTGCCAGGACCAACGGGCAGTTTTAGAGGTAAATGGCAACAGAACAGGCTGGAATGGGGACCGACATTCAAGGCCAAAAAGAATTGGGTCGTGAGTGATATCTTTTTCACCATCAAGAAAAGCACCTACAGCCGATGTGTTCTCAGCTTCACCATCTATGAGATCAGAGGAAAGGAATATGTCAACATTCTTAACAAGCCCATTTACAAAACAGTAACCAATACTACCCAAAAGACCAAACTTGCTGTCCAACCGAACGAGAACGTCATTCTCAAAGCAGGGAAGCAGTATTACGTCAGTGTCACCATCGTTGACAGCGATGAGAGCGGGATGCTGGAATTCAAATCTCAGCTCAGGAGCTGCATTGCCCGCCATCTGTCCGCAGGCAAGGCACGGAAGTTGCCGGCTGGCCCCGTCATCACCCTGTCGGGCTACGAATTGAGCCAATAACAGGCGAAAACTGGTAACTGTTGATTCACTTTCCACAAAACGGGATGCTTTAATCGCAAAATATCTTTAGGTTTCAATTGGGTATTGAAGAAATTGTGCTATCTTTGCGTCAGAGAATTTAATCATAAATACATCATGACTTCAATTACAGTTCATATTCCCAATAATGAAATCGGTTTCTTCAAGAAAATAATGGAGAAACTGGGATGGTCCTATCAGGTCATGAGCAAACCCCAAATCATCGATCCCGAAACAGGAGACAGCCTGAACGAAAAAACGATGAAAGTCATCGAGGATGCACGCAACGGTAAGGGCATTGAATTCACTGGCAGTGTCGATGATTTCAAGCAATGGGCTGAAGCGCTTTAAAGGATGGCAAAGTATCAAGTTTCCACCACAGGACAGTTCAAGAAAGACTTGAAACGCGCAAAGAAACGCGGTCTGAATCTGCAAGACCTTTTTCAAGTCATTGAGTTGTTGGCAAATGATGAACCATTGCCTGAAAGCAACCATGACCACAACTTGCATGGAGACTATGAAGGTTACCGTGAATGCCATATTTCCCCAGATTGGCTACTAATCTACCTAAAAGATCTTGAAATACGAATCATAACATTATATCGTACTGGGACCCATTCAGACCTTTTCAACAAGAAAAAGAAATAACAAGCCCTATGTTTGCACCTTCAAAGCAGTGAAACCTAGGGCTAGTTTTTTCCTGTTGTGAAGGTCATTTGAGCATCACTGACATGAGGCGATATTGAAATCATGGTTTTTTTATTGACAATTGGTCTGTGTTTCGAGAAAAAGTTGTAACTTAGCGGTTCGAAACAGGCTTCAACAAGCACATGTATAAAAACCATAATATTCACTAACATTTAAAACCATCATTTTTTACAATGCAAGTAAAAGATTTGAATCCGCAGGCAGTATGGTCTATCTTTGACGAGATTACCAAGGTGCCCCGCCCCAGTGGCAACGAAGAAGGCAAGTTAGACAAGATCCGCGCATGGCTCGTGGACTTCGCCAAGAAACACAACCTGGAGTACAAAATCGACAAGACCGGTAACGTGGCCATCTTCAGGCCCGCCGCTCCTGGCTACGAGAACTGCAAGGGCATCGTGCTGCAAGGTCACATGGATATGGTCGCCGAGAAAGGTCCCGGTTCGACCCACAACTTCGACACCGATCCCATCGAGACCATCATTGATGGCGAGTGGGTACGTGCCAACAACACCACCCTGGGCGCCGACGACGGTATGGGCCTGGCTATCGCTTTGGCTGCCGTTATCGAGCCCTCGCTGCAGTGCGGTCCCCTGGAGGCCCTCGCCACCGTTGACGAGGAGACCGGCCTGACCGGTGCCAGCAACATCGAGG
>CACYAW010000125.1 GCA_902772455.1 uncultured Bacteroidales bacterium | reverse complement strand
TCCACCCTAGTAACCCTTGAAAGCAATTGAGGGGGCAGGGCTGTCACCCCCGAAGGTTCTTCAGACTGCAAATGTAGCGATTTTTTCGCTAAACACTCACTTTCTCTTATTTTTCGGTGATTTATTGTTCATTAGGCGCTGGTACTCGTCCTGCGCCTGGTTGGATAAACTTGGCGGCACCTCAGCAAATCGAGCGAGCTCGTTTGCATTCGGCTTGCACAAGTTTTTATGCCCTTGTCGCCGGTCACGGTGTTGACGGTGACAAAGGGCTCGTCCAATCGCTCGTTGAGACGGGCGATGGTCTCTCTCAAGTCTTTGCTCTCCTGGACTATCACCTGCGGCTGGCTCTGTGCCAAAGCCATCGGCGCGGTGATTGACCTTGAAAATTGGTGCAAGGCGAGTGCAGAGGTAAGCTCGCTTGCTTTATGCCAAGCCGCAGCCCAATTTATGCACACGTCGGCACTGCGAAGCGAGCCGATCGTGTTGGTGCGCTGCGCGTAGTCCAAAGCCTCGATCAGAGGACGGGCAACGGGTGAAGCAACCAGTTTCTGACTCGCCACCCATTCCCCGGCATGGACCACGCCCGCCACCTCGTCGGCACGGCCCTTGCGGGTGAAGCCGCCCTCGCCGTAGCCCTGCGCCTGGCTCGCCTGCTGCTGTTTTTTAATCGCGGCCACCTGCATGGCCCCTGCGGCCACTGCCATGGCAGCGGCTATAGGGGCGATGATAAAACTTCGCGGATTAGTTACTTAGCGTGATGTGAAAGTGAGCGGATGATAAAAAATAATTGTCTTTTTTGTGTTTATTGTCTTCACCCCAAAAACTTAGCGTCTCATCGTGAGCTTGAGTTGAGATGTACCGCTTTACAAAATTAAAAATGGAGGCACTGTCTCCCGACAGTCCTCCATTTTGCATTATAAGGTTACTTGATTTTCAATTTCAGGCCAATCACGAGCATGCGCCCCGGTGAATACAGTGCATACTTGCGGTTGGATGAGTCGATTCGGCGGTCCACCTTGTTGAAGATGTTGTCGATGCCGATACTCGGCTCCAGATAAAGGTGTTTCAGCCCGTCAAACGAATGGGTCGTGTTCAGGTTCCAGACGCCGTAGCCTGGAGCGTCCTCATAGTCGGGATAATAGGTCTTGGACTGCAGACGGCCGTTGACGTTCACGTTGAGGCCGTAATTGCCCCAGCTGTGGAAATAGTTGGCGGCAACGGTGGCGGCGTTGCGGATGCTTCGCTCGAGCGGTGTCCATTGGTCGCCGCTGCAGGTGCGGGCATAGGTGTAAACGTAGTTGGCCGACAGGTTAAAGCCCCTGAACAGGTTGGCCGAGACGTTGACCTGCACGCCCTTGACGTCACCCTTGTCGCTATTCTTATAGAGCGAGTAACGCTCGAGTTTCTGCGCCTGGTCGTCGGTCATCTCGGGGAATTCGGCCTGCAGCATGGCCAGCGAGGCAGCGTCCACGTCGATGTTCTGCCTGATGACCATGTCGTTGATGCGGTTCATGAAGCCGGTCACGCTCACGGCAAGGATATTGCTGCGGTACTCGGCATTGAGCGAGAAATAGTTGCTCTTTTCGGGTTTGAGGTCCTTGTTGCCGAAGATAATCTGCGCTTTGCCACGGTTGACCGAGAAATAGTGGTAATACAGTTCGTCAAGACCCGGGGCACGGAAGCCGGCCGAATAGGTGGCACGCAGGCGGAAGTTGCCGGGAGCATACATCAGCGTGGCCTTTGGGGTAAGGTGCCAGTTGAAGGTCTCGTGATAAGTCAGGCGCAAGCCCACGGTGGCGGTTAAGCGGTCAAAGAACAGCATCTCATGCTGGGCAAAGGCGGCTGCCGTATAGGCATTCTGGTGGATGTCGCCCGAGGTGGCGGTCAGATAGTCCTTGCGCCAGTCCGCACCCAGGATGGTCGTTGAATTCTTCATCAGACCCAGGATGGCCTTGAGCTGGCCTTCCATCGAGCGCTGCTTCTTGGACTGCACATAATCGCTGATGGCGTAGGTCTTGGTGGCCACGTCATACTGCTTGCCGTAGCGGAAGCGGTCGACGGTGAAGTCGGCCTGCAGCGAGTTGCGGCTGGTGAACTTGTAGATACCGCCCACGTTCCAGCGCAGGCCCTTGTAGCGCATCTCATAATCGGTGCCGCCAGTGATGTCAGGACGGGTCTCGGGACGGTCGGTAATCTTGTAAGAGTAGTCGATGCCGGCATTCAGCGCCAGGTGCTCATTGGGGGCATAGGTGAACTTTTGTCCCACGAGGTTAGAGCGGTAACCCGTAAAGAACGGGGCGATGGTCGGCTGTGTCTCGGTATCGGAGCCCTTGACATACTCCACATCGTTGATGCGGTAGCTGTCGGCACGGTCGCGTGAGAACGAGGTATAAGAGCCGAAGCCGTTCTTGAAGATGTCAAGGGTGATGTTCTCGGTCAACTGGCCATGGCCCGACACACGCGTGTCGCTGGTGAGCGACACCAGTTGCTGGGTGGGCTGGTCGGTGATGATGTTGATGACACCGGCAATGGCGTCCGAGCCGTAGAGCGACGATGCGGCACCGTCAAGCACCTCGATGCGCTTCACGCGCGCCATGTTGATGCGGTTCAGGTCCACATTATTGGAAATGTCGCCCGTCAGTTTCTGGCCGTTGATAAGTATGAGAATATACTTGTTGCCCAGTCCATTGAGTCTCAAGAATGTGCCCATCGAATTGGGCGCCATCGACACCTGAGGCATCATGCGGGTCAAGGCGCCGTCAAACGTGGTGATGCCTTGTTCCTTGATTTCCTGACGGCTGAGCACATGGACGGGTGTTGCGGTGGATTTCAGGCGCTGGTGATGACCTGAACCAGTCACGACCACAGGATTTAAGGTATAGGAGCGGCTCATCATCGACGAGTCGCTGCGTTCCATCTTGTGGATTTGGGAAAATGTGGCACTCCCCGTGAGGAGTGCCATGGTAATCAGTATGATTTTCTTAAGCATGTGTGTTTAAGCTTCAACTACGAATTACGCAAATTTAGTGAATGTTTCGCTGTGAAGCCAATCAGTATAATTCGCGTAATTCGTAGTTTTGAATTGAATTTACTCGGGATTCTTGCTGTGATAGAAGTCGAGGGGTTGACGGATGGTGGGGAGTTCGAGCAGACCCTTCTCGATCATGGTCGAGTTGTTGCACTCATAACCCAGGTGGTGGAAGTACATCTTCCAGGAGGTGTCCTCAACCTCGCCCTCGTCGTTGGGGGTGAACTTGGTGCCGTCCCAGTTGTCGTCATCGTCACCGGCCATGTCGTTGTGACCGTGGTCACCGTCGATCGACATCAGGGGGTGGCAATATACCTTACCGCTGGTGAAACCTGCAGCCTGCATACGGGCATAGACGTTGGTCTTGAAGTTGCCCATCATGTCAACGGTACCCACGAAATAGTGGCTGTTGAACTGCTGGAGGGCTTCCTCGAGCTGGGTGTAGCGAATGTTAGCCTTGTAGGTGTCATAGCTGTCGGGGTTACCATGACCCATGAAGGCGACAACGCCCTCATTGGCTTTGTCCTTGTAGAGTTTGTTCAACTCGCTGGCAACGAGGTTAACGTCGGCCTCGGCATCCTGCAGCAGGGGCACACCCAGCTTGAGGTCAACAATCGACAGATACTTGTCGTTGATGTCGCCGTTGGCATTGTTGGCAAAGTCCTTGATGTAGTTGATCACGCGGGTATATTCCTCACCGGGAATCACCTGCAGCGATTGTACAACGATTTCCATGTACTCAACCTCGGCAAAGGCGTTGAGCCAGAAGGGAGGAGCATAGAAGTTGCGGGGATCAACGTTCTCGCCGGCAGCTGCACGGTTGATGCAGATGGCTGATGAGAATGACAGGAATACGTCATAACCGGGGAAAGCCTGCTTGTAGGCAGCAACAGTGGCATCAAATGCGTTGTAAGCCTGCTCCCAGGTCGAACCGAAGGCCACCAGCAGGATAACCTTGTCGCTCTTCTTTTGGGACTTAACGGTCTGTGTGACGGCTTTCTGGTAAATCGTGTAGTTGTTTTCGATGGGATCGTCCTTGTCATCTGAACAAGATGTGAAACCCATGGTCAGGCAGATTGCCATCATGGCAATCAACAGAGATTTAATCTTCATCATTGTTTTGTTGTTTAAAGTTAGACTTATACTTATTAGAAAGTTTCTTTCCTTGGTTGAAACGGATGGTTAGCGACACATAGCCCGTGCGGCCCGGGGTGGTCGTGCCCAGGTGAAGCCCGTGAGGCGTGCGGTCGCAGTAGTTGAAGATGTTGTCCACACCGGCCTCGACGCGCCAAGTGGTCGCCTTGAAGTGGCCCAGGTCATGGGTCGTGGACAGGCGCCAGGTCTGGTAGCCCTTGCCGTTGCCGTCGTCCTGATAGTAGCGGGTGCTCGACATGCGGCCGTAGATGCCCACGCCCAGGCGGTAGTTGGCCGAGAATCGGTGCCCCCAAGTGGCAAACCAGTTGCCCTTGTGGTGGGCCATGCCGTCGATGGTGACTTTGTGCATCGTGTCGTGGTTGGTGTCATACTGGTTAGGTCTTGGCGTCCTCGATGTTCTGGTATTGGCGGGTCTTGACGGGGTCATATTGGATGATGTACTCGTCGGGGGCCTGATAGTTGGGGATGGTCACCAAGGCAATCATGTCCTTGACCTTATTGTAATAACTGGTGACGGTCACGTTCAGGCCGCGCCAGCCATACTCGCCGCTCAGCGAGAAATAGTTGCTCGATTGCGGCTTCAGATTGGTGTTGCCCAGGTAGAGGTAGGTGCCGCTCATCTGCCGCACATAGCGGTAGAACAGCTCGCGGATGGCGGGCGTCTTGAAACCCTGGCTCCATGTGGCACGCAGGCGCCAGGCATTGGCAGGTTTCCACATCGCCGACACCTTGGGTGTGAGTTTGGTGCCGAATTGCTCGTTCTGGTTTAAGCGCAGTCCGGCGGTGATGTTCAAGTTGTGGATGAGGTTGAACTCATCCTGCACATACACGGCTGCCGTCCAGTCGCTGGCTTTGCCGCCCTTAACACGCGTGGGGGCGTGAAGCCAGTCATAGCGGAATTCAGCGCCGGCACTCAGGATGTTCTCGTAGGGCAGGGTAAACACGCCCTTCAAGGCCGCCATTGTGCGCTGTTGGTCGCTCTGCAACTCTTTTTGGTCGGGGAGATACGGGAAGTAAGGATAGTAAGGCGTGCCCGCACTCTTCTCGTAGTCCTCGACGAGCGTTGTGGCCGTGTAATAGTAATAATAGGCATGGCGGTGCCAGTCCACGTCGAGCGAAATGTAGTCGGTCTTGGATTTGTTCCACTTGCCGCCGACCGATGCCGATCCGTTGTGGTACTCCATGTCCCAGGTCTTCACGTCATAGTGGGGATGGCGGCCGCTCACGCGGTAGATGCGCTTCCAGTAGGTGCTGCCGTCGGCATAGAGTTCCAGGTTCTTGGTTGGCTGATAGGTCAACCGCTCGGCAATCTGCCAGTTGGTATGACGGTTCACGGTCTTATTGCGCGAGTCGGTGATGGGAGGCTCCGACCCCTCGGTGTGCTCGACCGTGGTGTTCTGCCAGCCGTCGCTGTGCTGTAGCTGGAAATTGGTGTAACTGCTGAACTTGCCGTAATTCAGCGCCAGGCCATTGTGCTGGCGCACATCGCCATAGCTGCCGATTCGGGTGGTGTTCTCAATCAGCAGACCCTCCTCGCGATGCTTCTTGGTGATGATGTTGACCACACCAGCGATGGCATCCGAGCCGTAGAGCGCACTCGACGCGCCCTTCACGATTTCTATCTTCTCGATGTTCTGCGGATCAATCAGCGACAAATCGTTCTGCCCACCCACATCGCCATGGATGCGCTTGCCGTCGATTAGAATCAGTATATAGCTGTTGCCCAAGCCGTTCAGCTGCATCTGCGAGCCCATGTCGTCCTGGCTGAAGGCAAACGACGCCGTGAGGCCACCCAGGATGTCCTCAATGCTCTTGCCCGCATAGTTGCGCAGCATTTTGCTGGTAATCACTTCGGTCTGTACGGGCGCATCCTTCAGCAGGTGCTGTGTGCCAGTACCCGTAACCACTACCTCGGGCAGACTATCCTGCCTCCAGATGTCATTCTGTGCATTGACAGCTGCAAACGTGCATAAAGCCAGCACTGCTGCCGTCAGTCTTTTTCTTTTCTTCATTTGCTTTCCGTCACACCTGTTCCTGAGTGAACGTACTAAATAGTTTTAGTCACTAGTCTCAAGTTTCCAGTCATAATTGATCACATGTGCAACTATTGACTGTTAACTCTCAACTATTAACTGTTATGGCAGGTCTTCTGACTTTTCCCCAGTCTGCTTTGCCTTCCCAGCCATGTCGTAGGCCAGTGACATTCAGTAAGCAGACCCTGTGTTTGAGGGGATTACAGCTGCAGGTACAGTTCCGGACTCTCACCGGATTCCCTTGCATCGCGATGGCCCCAAGCCACCCGATTACCATCAATTAAAGTGCAAGTCGAATACAGGGCCGAGTTTGCTCATGTGCTGTAGAGCGCAGCCTTTAATATCCAATTTGCGCCGCAAAAGTACTATTTTTTTCCCCAACCACCAACCAATCCGCAAAAATATTCCAAAATAAAAAAGAAAAAGGCACCGAAATTCATTGATAACTCTTTGATTTCCAGTGTCTTGTTGGAAGCGTGATCCTGTTGGGACTTTTGGACGGTACTTTAAGAGTCGTTATGATACGTTAAAGTATTGTGATTTTGTGATTTATGACTGACCGCCATCCCGTAATAATTGTCTAAAATCCCTGTTATACCACAAAAGGGGGGTACATTGTATCCC
Organism: uncultured Bacteroidales bacterium; assembly: GCA_902772455.1. Classification (GTDB taxonomy): domain Bacteria; phylum Bacteroidota; class Bacteroidia; order Bacteroidales; family Muribaculaceae; genus Sodaliphilus. Next base: position 1,920 of record CACYAW010000125.1, on the reverse strand, counting down.
CCAATAATTCCCTGTTTATCAAGCGGAATTCCTGCACCGACAAGATATCATTCATCACCTATAAAGTGTCTTGTCGTATCATAATAACTCATATCATCCCACAACTATGGACGTCATTGCGGGGGTGGTATGATAATTGTAATTTTGCCTCATATATAAAAATGTGATGCTAAATTATGAAAGAAACCAAGTATAACTGTAGGACGTTTGTGAACCATCGTAATCAGGTGATTGTGAGAGTGCGATGGAACAAGAAGAAATCCGAGGTCGCTTTTCCAACGGGACTTCATGCTGACCCATTAAAATGGAACCCTGAAACACAGAGACCGGTGCGTGGCTCGACTCACATCATCGGGGGTGAGAGAAATCCTTCTCGTGTAATTAACGAGCGTATTGACATACTTAGTAATGCTATAGATGAAGCATTTGCTGAGTATGCTCTCGCTGATGCCGTGCCTACTACCAATGAGTTGCGGGACCTTGTCAACGAGAAGACCGGATTCTCGGCACATGACGACGAAGACATCGGTAGTGAAAAATCGTTGCAGGATATCTTCAACGAATTCCTCACTGTAAATGCGAGGGAGCGCGACTGGTCACGTGTGGTTTGTCACAGATACGAGCGGGTCTGGAATCATCTCATTGCCTGCGATCCCGAGGTCAGTCTTGATACCCTTAATAAGGACAAGATGATTGAGCTGAGGGAGTGGTATGTTAAGGTATTGAAGGACAGGAACCGTACTATCACCAGGCAGTTCAGGACCCTGAAGTCGATCTTGAAGTGGATGAAAGCCAACGGCTATCCCGTCCAAGATAGTGCCATTGAGTACAGGCTCCACATGACTGTTACCAAAAAGAACGTCACCTACTTGACGTCTGAAGAACTGAAGCATTTTTACAAGTTTAAGTTCCCGAGTAATCTCAAGCATCTAGAGCGTGCGCGCGATTTGTTCTGTTTCATGTCCTTCACCTCGCTGCGATACTCTGACTTGGCTCGCCTCAAACGCGCGAACATCACAAGTAAGGGGATTGACCTTTACACGAAAAAGACGTCAGACCACATCACGATTCCCATCATTGAAAAGGCTAAGGAACTCTTAGACAAATATGCCGACTACCAGTCCAAAAGCGGCAATGTGTTTCCTGTGCCTTCCTCACAGAAACTGAATGACTATATCAAGAAGGCTGCTGAACTTGCTGGATTGGATAGAGAGGTTATTGACACATACTACATCGGCACTGAACGGCATGATGACGTGCAGAAGATTCACAAGATACTCAGTTGCCATGATGGCCGTCGCACGTTTGTTTGTTGCTCGTTGGCTTTCGGTATCCCTGCTGTCACTGTGATGTCGATAACCGGCCATAAGGATTATGAAAGCATGAAGCCGTACATTGAGATTGCTAATGATACCAAACAGATTGAGATGGAAAAATGGAACAGCAACGAGACGAAGATTAACATCATGAATAAGCTTGAAAAGCTTGATAAGGATGAGCTTATGCAGGTGTATGAATTTGTCAAAACTCTTGCTTGATCCAAGAAAATGTCCGTCTGAGATCGCCTAGTTGCCTTATATGTAAGAGAAACACATGCCCCCGAGAGGACCGCTGGCACATCTAGCACGCTGGCGGCATGAGGGGCAAAGACAATATATAACCCGATGGTATGGACTGGGCGGCGAAGAGTCACCAGCACCGCCATCACCAGGCGTTATCACCTGTCGGGGAGACCGTGCCCTCAAGACGGCATAATCAATCCGGCAGCGAGCCTGGAAAAGAAGCTAACGAGGCTGACACCGAAGAGGTGTCGGTCTCGACTTTTTTCGGTTCGGTTGGATATAGTGGTAATGAGTTGGTAATTAGACAATGTTGCTCCCAGGTCAGGATGGACAGTACCTTTATTACGTTTCAGCGCTT
>CACYAW010000124.1 GCA_902772455.1 uncultured Bacteroidales bacterium | reverse complement strand
CAACGAGTTGCTCACACCCCAGTTCATCAGCTGGTCCAGCTTGCCCACGATGATGTTGGTGCCGCCGGCGCGCAGTTGCTCTACCAGGTTATCGATATATTCGTTGTCCTTGAAGTCTTCATGCTTCATCGACTTGATTTTCACTTCCATCTCAACGCTCCTTTCTTCCAGGCATAAGCCAGACCTAAAACGAGAATAACCAGGAAAGTGCCCACGGCGAGCAGGGCTTGGCTGCCGATGCTCTTGCAGATGGTTGCCCACGGGAACAGGAATACTGTCTCGACGTCAAACATCAGGAAGAGGATGGCAAACAGGTAATAACCCACATGATACTGGGCCATCGAATCGCCTCGAGTGGGGATACCGCACTCAAAAGGTTCGCCTTTCTTCTTTGTGTAGCTACGCGGGCCTATCAGCCATGCGATTACCAGGGCGCCGACTACCAGCAACACACCGGTCAATGCCGCCGTAATCGCCATCGTCGTGCTCTGTACTCCGAAAATTGATAAATCCATAAAGATGTTAGTATTTGGTTGTTTAATTTTTGGCAGGTTAAAAACAATCACATTAAATGCACTAAGGAACAATCACTTACGAGAAACCTCGCAGGCAATTGTCGCCAAAATGCCCCTAAATGCGGTGCAAATATACATTAAATAAATAAAACCGCCAAACCAAACGCATCCCATTTTTCGCACTTGTTAACAAGATGACACATAAAACGCAGGTGGTGTGTCATCAATCAAGCTTGTAATAATGTCCGCGCTTCGCACGGAGAAATTAAACAAAATCGGTATAAAAATTAAAAATAAATATATGGTTGCTGTATTAATACTTTGTTGAATTTCTCAGCCGAAGGCCGATTGAAAATCTTAAGGCGAAAAATGAAGTGGACCCCACAAAGTCGATTTGTTGCTCAATGTCTTATTGGCCTGTCAATGTTTTAAGTAGTTTGGCCTTTTCCAGCATCCTTGCATATCTTCGCTGTTGTTGTGCGCCTATTGAAAACGTTGATGCAAGGAAAACCATGGTTACAAACTTATCGTCATATTGATTTTTTGTGTTTTATCAATTAATTTTGCAAATATATCCCCTCGTCAGGTTTCCGTCGCCAAAATCAATCTGTTCTCACTATTTCGTTCAGTAAATCGAGCCGCCGTTTATGGCCGGATTGCGGGACTTGATTCGGCCAATGGTGGTTTTCGCCCCGTGGCCAGGGTAAACGACGGTATTGTCGGGGAGCAACTGAAGGATGTAGTCGATAGAGTCCATCAACTGGTCGTAGTTGCCGCCAGTCAGGTTGGTGCTGCCGATGTCGTCATCATACACAGTGTCACCCGAAAAAGCGATGCCTGCCTCTTCGCAGTAAAAGAACACCGAACCGGGAGAATGCCCAGGCGTGTGGATGACCTTCAGTTTATGGTTGCCGAAAGGTATTTCCTCGCCGTCGGTGAGGTAATGCTCGGGCATGGGAATCTCATAGGGATATTTTTTGTATATCTGGGCTATGCGTATGGGCAGGTGTTCTTTCATGATCCATTCGTCATCCTTATGGACTTCGGGCAAGAGGCCGTAACAGTCGCGAATCAGGTCGTTCCCGTACAGGTGGTCGTGATGGGCATGAGTTAGCAGCAGGCGTACAGGGCGCAACTTCTCTTGCTCGATGAAACGGATGAAACGTTCACGCTCGCCATATTTGTACACGCCGCAATCGATGATGATGGCCTCGCCCGTTTCATCCCAGATGATATGGGTGCACTCCGTGAATAGATTTGCCGTGAATTTCTGTACCTTTACCATCGTGATAATAGAGTCAATGACCCATCAATATATTTTTCAAGTCCGTCTGTGATTTGTTGTTTTATGCTTTGCAAATTTACACAATATCTAGAAAAGCCCAAACCATATCCCCGCCATTTTTTAGAGATTATTTATGCGATGGATGTTTTGGGCTCTCGCATGGAGGTTTGAAAATATCTTTTTGAAAAAAGAAAAAGGATATTTGGTGGGAAACTTCTATTTGTCGTACCTTTGTGGGCGATGACTGGTTTCAGTCATTCATTACAGAAAAGTGCAATAGTGCAATATAACCAAAATTTTATCTAAATTCAACCTTTAATTATGAGAAGAGCTTTATTCCTTTTAGTCACAGCCCTGTTGCTGCCTGTGGCCATGTCAGCCCAGATGCTGGGTAATGGTGAAATGACGTTGCAGCATGCTCCTTTTGCTTTCAAGGGTTTTAAGTCTCCGTCCACCCGTCTGATGACGCCTGCCCGTGCCAATCTGGCCGATAACCAGTTGATCTTGGGCCACTATGACACAGACGATTACGAGACCAATGGCGTTGGCCTCACCGGCCGCCCCGGCACCGTTGTCCTGGGAACCATTCTCACACCCGATGAGCTTGCCATGTTCCAGGGCGGAAAAATCGTGAAATTCCGTGTGGCTCTGGCCCAATCCACCAGGATTTCGCGTGTGTTTGTCGTGCCCGTCAGCTCGACAGGCGCTTATGGCGAGGTTACCGGCTGGTCATGCAATGTGAGCGCTGCGGGGTGGAACGAGATCTCGCTACCCACGCCCTATGATATCAACCTCGGCGAAGGTGAGAGCCTGATGATCGGTTATGACTACCGTCAGACCTCCAGCAATTATCCCGTTGCCTATACTACTCAGGGCACTATCCATCCCTCTTACAGTTACTACCAGAACACGTGGCAGAATGTAGGGCTGGATTCCTTTGGCAACTTGTGCGTGCAGTGTGTTGTCGAGAAGGATGACTTCCCCCAGTATGTTATCGCTGTGGGTGATCCCTACACGCCCAGCTTCATCAAGCAGGGCGAGGACATTTTCTTCATCTTCGCTAGCCGCAATGCGGGTATTGCCAACAGTGTTCCTGCCGGCGCCTGCAGCTATGACATCCTGGTGGATGGCGAATATGTCACCACGGTGACCAACGACCGCCCCCTCAGCCGCAGCTTCGACGACTTTGACGGCACCATTTCTTCTGAAGGCCTGTCCATTGGCCGCCACACGCTGACTATTGTGGCCAGCAAGCTCTTTGGCGAGCCCGTCGAGAAACCCTTGTCAACAAGCGTTGAGTTCACGATCTATGAGAGCGGATTTGACCACCAGATGTTCCTGCTGGAGCAGTTCACCTCGACCTATTGCACCTATTGCCCGCTGGGTGTCAGCATGTTGCAGATACTGATGAACTTGCGTGACGATATCGCTTGGGTGGGCGTCCACGGCAATATGAGCGGTACCGATCCGATGAGGACCCTCCAGTGCGACTCGATCATGTCCTATCAGGGAGCAGGATCTTATCCCTCGGGCTCATTCAACCGCAGCACCGGTTTTGAGTCGATGGACGCTATCGTGACGGGATTAGGCTACTATGAGTCTTATCATAACCAGGTCGCAAGAGAGATCAGCTCATTCTATGACTATCTGGCCGAGACTCCCTCATTTGCTACGGTCAACATCAACAGCACCTTTGATGCCGATACCCGTAAGGCTACCATCACCGTTGATGGTGAATTGGCTCCCAACTTCGATTTGTTGATGGGCAGCGACTGCAAGCTCACCGTTTACATCACCGAGGATGGCGTTGTGGCCCGTCAGCTCAACCAGGGCACTTGGGTGGAGAACTTCGTTCACAACGGCGTGTTGCGCCGTGCCGTTAACTCGGTGAAGGGCAGCAACCTGAACCGCGATGGCGACACCTACAAGAACGAGTTCACCTACACCATCCCCGCTGCATGGAATGCCGACAACCTCCAGATTGTGGCCTTTATCAGCCGCCCGATTACGAATGGCGCCAGCGGCGTTTACACCGATTTGTTTGTCAATCAGGTGAATAAGCGCAAACTCGGCGAGTATGACGAGCCGGAACCTGCCATGCGCGGTGACGTGAACGGCGACGGTCAGGTGGGCATCACCGATGTGACCGAACTCATCGACTGCCTGCTCTCGGGCAATGCTCCCGTCAATCCCGATGGCGCCGATGTCACGCTCGACGGCATCCTGAGCATCGATGACGTGACCACATTGATTGACTTCCTGCTGGCTGGGGAATGGACCGACTAAGTCCCCGCGTTGCTGGAATAAGAACTAAATAATCAGGGCAGGCCCCAAGTATCATGGGACCTGCCCTTGTTTACACCTACTACAAAAACCATCGTACTGAGTGACGGACGTGAGATCACTCTGCAGACTGGAAAGCTTGCTGAGCAAGCCGATGGAGCTGTTGAATTGAGGCTGAACAACACGATGTTGTTAGCCACCGTATGCTCGGCCAAGGAGGCCGACGAGGGCGTGGATTTCATGCCCCTTACTGTTGAATACAAGGAGAAGTTCTCCGCTTATGGCCGTTTCCCCGGCGGTTTCACCCGTCGTGAGGGCCGCGCCAGCGACTATGAGATCCTGACCGCCCGTCTGGTGGACCGCGTTCTCAGGCCGCTGTTCCCGTCTAACTATCACGCCAACACCATCGTTCACATCTTGATGTTCTCGAGCGACGGCGTTGACGCTCCCGATGCCCTGGCAGGTCTTGCCGCATCGGCAGCCATCGCAGTGAGCGATGTGCCTTTTGAAGAGCCCATTGCCGAGGTGCGTGTAGCACGCATCGACGGCGAATTCGTTATCGACCCGACGTTTGAGCAGATTGAGAAAGCTGACATGGAATTGATGGTAGGTGCGACTTACGATAATATT
>CACYAW010000123.1 GCA_902772455.1 uncultured Bacteroidales bacterium | reverse complement strand
ACATCATTTTCGATCCCAATGCTCCCGACGATCAGAAGATTAACATTGATATGAACAAGATTTTCTAAGCGAGTGAGATGAGACGGCTTATGCTGTCCCCTCCGAAACTGGAGGCACTACATCATAAACACGAAACGGCCGGCTGCCCATGCAGCCGGCCGTTTCATCTGTTATCCGTTCGTACGAATGGGTACGTGCTGGTGACTGTGATTTGGCTTGTTTCTAACTTTTTCACGTATAGTTGAATGAACGAACGTATGGACGCAAATCAGTAATTAACGTGAGTTCGACGAAAATAGAGTGATGATATTCAATTCCCACTTGGCGCGAGGTTTTTTTCTATTCATGAAGCGGGAAAAAAGCCGTCAGCACCATTGTTTGTGATGCTGACGGTAGCTGCGGCAATCATACTTGAAGGGGACTTGCACCATCGCTTTACAGGGTGAAGATTGAACATGAACAGCTTGAAATGGGCAAACCGATGATGAAATTTGGAAAAAAATGATTACCTTTGTGGTCAGCACCTCGCGAGGTGCACCAAACCGCAAACAATATATAAATCCTGTTAACTATGAGCCATAAACTACTTTTCGGACTTGTCGTCTTGGTGACGGCTATGATGTGCGCTCTCGGCGCCAGTGCGCAGGAAGCCTATGCCTGGTACTCGCCGGGTTCCAATTCGCTGACGTTCTGCTACGACAACGAGCGCAGTATCTGTGTAGGTACGACCTATGACTTGAACGATGGCACCACCGAGCCTGGTTGGATAACTGATGGCAACAGCACCTATGTGAAGTATGTTGCCTTTCACCACTCGTTCGCCGATTTCCGCCCGACGTCAACGCATGGATAATATGTTCCATGCCTGCTATAAATTGACGAGCATCGACTTGAGTTATTTCAACACTACCAATGTGACAAGCATGTCGGGCATGTTCTCACGTTGCTCCGGTATGACGGTACTTGACTTGAGCAGTTTCAACACGGCCAATGTGGCCAGCATGGAGTATATGTTCAATGCTTGTACCAATCTGACAACCATTTATGTCGGTACCGAGTGGAGCACAGCGGCTGTGACCAGATCTACAGACATGTTCTATAACTGCACCAGCCTGGTGGGCGGCAAGGGTACCCCCTACGATGCCGACTATGTGGATAAGACCTATGCCCGCCTCGACGGTAAAGATGGCTTACCGGGCTACTTGAGCGATATCGTTCCTGGGCCCTATGCCTGCTACACGACGGCCGACAAGACGCTGACGTTCTACTTCGACAACCAGCGCAATACGCGCCCGGGCAAGACCTATGACCTGAACGAGGGAAGAAACAATTCTGGTTGGAGAGACGATGGCACCAATGACAAAGTGAGCAAGGTGGTGTTTGACCCGTCGTTCGCCGAAGCCCGCCCGACGACCACCTATGGTTGGTTTTACGGCATGCAGTGGATGAAATCCATCGAGGGCCTCGAGTATCTGAACACCAGCGAAGTGACTCTTATGAATTATATGTTCTATGACTGCAGTGACTTGACGAGTATCGACTTGAGTCATTTCAACACCGACAAGGTGACACACATGCCTGGCTTGTTCTCCTACTGCCAGAAACTTAAGAGCCTTGACCTGAGCACCTTCAACACCGCCAATGTGGAGGCCGTGGATTATATGTTCTCGATGTGTGTAAATCTGCAAACCATCTATGTCGGCAGCGGGTGGAGCACAGCGGCTGTGGACGATTCCGATGATATGTTCTATGGCTGTGTGGACCTGGTGGGAGGCAAAGGCACGGCCTATACCAGGGACCACATTGGATCAGAATACGCCCACATCGACGGCGGTGAGAGCAATCCGGGCTACTTGAGCGATATCACTCCTGCGCCCTATGCCTGCTACACGGCCGAGGATGCGACGCTGGTATTCTACTACGATAACGTGCGCGGTCCCCGCCCGGGCAAGACCTACGACCTGAACACGGAAAACAACGAGACCGCTTGGCGCGCCGATGGCATCAGCGCTAGTGTGACCAAGGTGGTGTTCGACCCGTCGTTCGCTGAGGCCCGCCCGACGACCACCTACGGTTGGTTTGACAATATGACGTTGCTTCGACCCATCGAGGGCATGGAGTATTTTAACACCAGTGAGGTGACCAACATGAAGCATATGTTCTATAACTGCAATGAATTGAGGAGCCTTGATTTGAGTCATTTCAACACAGCCAAGGTCACAGACATGTCGGGCATGTTCTCACTTTGCGTATACTTGACGAGTCTTGACTTGAGCACCTTCAACACCGCCAATGTAGCGGCCATGGATTCCATGTTCCATGCCTGCATCAGCCTGAAAACTATCTATGTGGGCGACGGATGGAGCACAGCGGCTGTGACCGAATCCGGGAAAATGTTCAATGACTGTATCGACCTGGCAGGCGACAAAGGCACGAGTTACGATAACAACCATATCGACAAAGAATACGCCCACATCGACGGCGGCGCCAGCGACCCGGGCTACTTGAGCTATATCGCGCCCCAGGCCTATGCCTGCTACACGGCCGAGAACACGACGCTGACGTTCTACTACGACTACTATCGCACTAGCCGATCGGGCGGAACGGGCACGACCTACGACTTGAACGCTGGCGCTGTCGATCCCGATTGGGCAACCGATGGCACTAATGCCAAAGTGACTCATGTAGCCTTCGACCCCTCGTTCGCCGAAGTCCGCCCGACGTTCACCTGCTACTGGTTCTACGAAATGAGGAAACTTGAATCCATCACTGGAATGGACTACCTGAACACCAGCGAAGTGACACGTATGGATGCCATGTTCTACCGCTGCTATAAATTGACGAGCCTTGACTTGAGCAGTTTCAACACAGCCAATGTGACGGACATGAGTGAGATGTTCAGGGGCAGCAGTGCTCTGCAGATCATCTACGTGGGAGATGGTTGGCAGGTGAGTGACATGGCTATAGCATTCTCTAAAAATGTGTTCAATGACTGCACCAGCCTGGTGGGTGGTCAGGGCACGGCCTACGATGCCGCCCACGTGGGTGCGGACTATGCCCACATCGATGGCGGTCCCAGCAACCCAGGCTACTTTACCGATAAGAACATCGGCCCGCGAGGCGACGTGGATGGCGACGGCAATGTTGAAATCAGCGACGTGACGTCCTTGATCGACCTGCTGCTGGGCGGAGGCACCATCAGCAACCCTGCCGCCGACTGCAACCAGGACAGCAGCGTCAACATCGCCGACGTGACAGCACTTATCGACTACCTGCTGTCTGGCACTTGGAATTAAGCTATCAAACTAAGTCAAGTTATATCCCTCATGCTCATCGCGGGCGTGAGGGATTTTTATCATCATCAGGCAATTGGCCGAGTTCCTATTCAAGGATGACCCGCTAGAGATGCGGTTGGTGTTGCTTTGAACCATCAATAAAGAAAGCCGGCAAACTGTGCTGCCGGCTTTCTTTGTTATAGAATAAACGATTGAGTTACTTCACCTTCTTGATGTCCTTGACAAAGAGGATTTTCTTGTTCTTTGCCATTTGCTTGAAATCATCGGCGGTGGCAATGCCGGGCGCTGCGCCAAAGTGCTCACGCTTGAAGTTGCGCCATGGCAGAAAATAGCAGGGATGGTGTTTCTCCATGATGGGCAGCAACACGCGGCTCCACCAGGTGGCATCGGGCGAATTCTTGTAGCCGCACTCGGTGAATGCCAGTAATAAGCCATGCTCCTGGGCATAGGCGTCCAGGAAGTTCATATCGGCATTGCACTGCTTGACAAAATCTTCTTCGGTACCCCACTGATAGGCGTCAAGGCCTAACAGGTCAACACGCTCGTCACCAGGCCAACGGTTATAGAATTCCTGCGGATTGACACCCAGGTTGGGCGAGCAACTCCACACGATGGACTTGGACAGGCTCTTGTTGAGCTCATCTTGGGTAAGATTCCACAAGCATAGGAAATCCTCGTCGGTGCAATTGCCCTTGCCCCACCAGAACCATCCGCCGTTGTACTCATGCCAGGGGCGGAAGATGACAGGAACAGGCCGGCCGTCCTTGTCGGTGAGCGAGAGGATGAATGCCTCTACACGTTTGAGCCAAGTCATGAACTTGTCGTAGCCCTTGCCGCCGGGAAGAATCTCCTTTACCGTGCTCTTGGGATCGAGGACAAGACCGAGCTGACCGGTTTTCTCAAGATAAGGCTTTGCTGCCTCAAACGACTTGATGTCGCTTTCAATCCAAGCGGTGGTGCCCAACATGGGATTGCGCGGATGCCATGACAGCGTTACGATACCGCCACGTTCATATTGCTTGATGATTTCTTCACGAATCCAATTGAACGGTACCGAATCCAGGTTCTTGTCGTCAACCATCTCGATGCCGCCCAAGTCAAAGCCCATCACGCCAGGGTAGTCGCCAACAAGGTCATAGGTGTCGGAACGGCCCTGTTCCCACTCCCAAGTGATGCCATAGAACGGGTCGTCCTGATGGCCGTACATGATACCGCGTTTCTGCAGCTTGGTGAGGCGCTCAATCAACTTTTGCGCCGGGGTCTTTTCAACTTTGGGTGCACGCGCTCCTGCCTGTGATGCGCAAAGGACAAACAGCAGGGCTATGAGCAACAGTCTTGGTTTCATCATTTTCATTTTTATAGTTTTTGTTTAGATGATTATCGTTACCAGCAAGTTGTCCCTGCGGGGCTAATGCGAATTTCACGAATTTATTTAATTAAATACGAATTATTTTTATTCGTATATTCGTTTAATTAGCGAAATTAGCATTAAAAAAACTTTCAGGGTCAACTCCTATATCGTTCCCTTAGTGTAATTCGCATTAGCCCTGCAGGGGGTTGAGCTGGCAGCTATGCTTTATTTGAGTTCGAAGATGCGGCTGGCATAGTCGCTGGCCAGAGGCACTTCAAGACCGATGTCCATCAGGAAGCGGCCGGTGAAGGTCTTGCCGTTGAGCTCGCAAGGCTTTTGACCCACCTTGATGTTGCGCTCGGTGATAGTGTAACTGCGTTCGGGATCAAGACCTGCAAGCTGGATGCGCGGCAGTGGCTGGTCAACATAGTTGTCAACCTTGTAGACGAACCACACGGCATGGTCCATAGCATCGTTACTGAACATGATGGACGAGACGCCCTTGCGGTTGTACGGCGAAATCAGACGATAGAGGTTGCCGGTCTGCACGACGGGGCGCAGCAGCTTGTAGTCGGCA
>CACYAW010000122.1 GCA_902772455.1 uncultured Bacteroidales bacterium | reverse complement strand
CCAGAATCTGCTGACCATCAAGAGCAAGTCATTTACCGGTGTGGATCCCGAGAATCCCAACTTCGGCTATCCTATCCCCCTCAATGTCACCTATGGTCTCAATGTTTCATTCTAAAATTCAGGATTCACTATGAAAAAGATATTCAATATATTGTGTGTCGGTCTGGTTTGCTGCAGTGCCACCACTCTGTTTACGTCTTGTGATGATTTTCTCGATGAACACAAGCCTCAAGCCACACTCAGTGACGAGCAGGTAAAGTCGCCCGAGAATGCCGAGGCTATGGCCATCTCGGCCTACGCCATCTTCACCTCGGCCGAGGACATCAATTCATCATTCTCGATGTGGAACTTCGACGTCCGTAGTGATGACGCCTATAAGGGTGGCAACGGTACCAGCGACGGTGACGTGTTCCATCAGCTTGAAATCCAGCAGGGTGTACTCACCACCAACTGGAACATTAATGATATGTGGGTAAGGTTGTACAACAGCCTGTCGCGCGTGAACAGTGCCATTGCCCTGCTCAACGAGACCGACGACAGCTACGCCATGAAGGGACAGCGCCTGGCCGAGATGAAGTTCTTGCGTGCCTACGGCCACTTCCTGCTCAAGCGCCTGTACAAGAACATCCCCTTTGTCATCAACGAGAACTTAACCTATGACGAATACAACGCACTGTCGAACACGCAGTACACCAACGACGAGGGCTGGCAGCTCATCATCAACGACCTGATGGAAGCCTATAACACCCTGCCCGTTGTTCAGCAGGACAAGGGCCGTCCCACCCGTGCTGCCGCAGCCGCCTTCCTGGCCAAGGTTTATCTCTACAAGGCCTATCGTCAGGATGATGCCAAGAGCAACCAGGTGACGAGCATCAACCAGGGCGACCTGGAGAAGGTCATCGAGTTCACCAATCCTGCTCTGTATGCCAACTACGGCCTGGAAGATGACATCCACAACAACTTCCGTCCCGAGGAAGAGTATGAGAACGGCATCGAGAGCATCTGGGCTATCCAGTACTCCCGCAACGATGGTTCGACCTATGGTAACCTGAACTGGAGCTACGGTTTGATTCCGCCCAACATTCCCGGTGCTACCGACGGTGGTTGCGACTTCTACAAGCCCTCGCAGAACCTGGTGAATGCCTATCACACTGGTGCCGATGGTCTGCCCTTGCTCGACAACTTCAATGAGAAGGACTTTGACTTGAACGCCGACAATGCCGACCCGCGCCTGTTCCTCACCGTGGGTATGCCTGGCCTGCCCTACATGTTCAACCGCAACTACATGATGGAGGAGACCAGCATCTGGAGCCGCAGCAACGGTCTGTACGGCTACTATGTATCCCTCAAGCATAACGTAGACCCCGCCCTCATCGGCAGCTACCTCATTAAGGGTTCTTATTGGGCCAGCTCGATGAACCGTATCGTCTTCCGCTATGCCGACGTGCTGCTGATGCGTGCCGAGGCCTATGCCCAGTTGGGTCAGGCCGACCAGGCCATCAGCCTCGTGAACCAGCTGCGCTCACGTGCTGCCTCCAGCACCCAGATGATTTCCAGCTATCCCAGCCTCTATGGCGTGAAGATTTTCGGAAGATGGAACGCCGTCTGGAAATGGGTATGGAGAGCGAGCGTTTCTTCGACCTCGTGCGCTGGGGTGATGCCGCCACGGTACTCAACAAGTACTACTCCGAGGAGATCGGCAACTGCGCTATCTACAGTGCCGCCCATTTCACCGCCAACAAGGACGAATACCTGCCTATCCCGTTCAGCCAGATTTCGGCCTCCAACGGCCATTACACGCAGAACATTGGCAACTGGTAATCACAGCAACATAGTTAAATTCCGAAGAATAAAATAACAATGATTATGAAAGCGAAGATATTATATATATTCTGTGCATGTCTTGCTTGCTGCGGGCTCGCCCCAATGCTCAGCTCGTGCTCTGATGATAACATCAGTGACCTGAAGTTGTCGGGTAACTGCATGATTGATCAGCTCTCCCTGGACAACTTCGAGGGAATCATCGACTTGCCTTCACGCTCCATCCTCGTTCGTCTGCCCGAGGTGTATGAGACATCGTCCATGACGATCACATCACTCAAGATGTCGGATGGCGCCGTGTGCAACGTTCGCCAGGGCGAAACCATCAACATGGATGCCGCCAAGGTGCTGCATGTCAAGAACGGTGACGTCTTTATGGACTGGACCCTGTCGGTTCTCCACGACGAGGCCCGCATCACCTCGTTCGTGATCAACGACATCTATACGGGTAGCATCGACCAGGAGACCAAGTCGATTGTTGTCTATATTCCCGCAACGCTCGACATCACCAACCTGGTACCCACCATTACCTATAGCCAGAATGCTACGATCAGCCCGTCATCGGGTGTGGCTCAGGACTTCTCTAACCCCGTTACCTATACAGTGAAGAACAACTCTGCCGAAAGCACCTATACTGTTAAGGTTATCGCCATCAGCAAGCCCAAGGCCCTCTTCCTGGGTTCGGCTCCCACGATGAGCGAACTGGATCCTGAGGCTCAGGCTGCTTGCCAGTGGATGCTGGGCAATGTTGAGAGCTCGCTGTACGCTTCGTTTGCCGACCTGCGCGCTGGCACGCTCGACCTGTCGGAGTGCAAGCTCATCTGGTGGCACTGGCACGTTGACGGTGGTGTTGATGGCCATGACAACTTTGTCGCCAAGGCTACCGACGCCATGAGCACGCTGAACGAGCTGCGCCACTTCTACGAGAACGGCGGTGCATTGCTGCTCACCCGCTATGCCGTTAACCTGCCCTCGTTCATCGGCACTACCGGTGACGACGAGTGGACGACGCCCAACAACTGCTGGGGTCAGGACGAGGCCTATGCCGAGTTGTGCGGCGGCCCGTGGACATTCCGCATCTTTGACGGTCAGAATGATCATGCCATCTATCAGAATCTCGTGACCGGTGATAACCCCAACGAGGTTTACTGCACCGATGCCGGTTACCACATCACCAACTCCACCGCCCAGTACCACATCGGTACCGACTGGGGTGGCTATGACAACTATGACGTTTGGACCGGCCGCACCGGCGGTAGGGTTCTCGGCGTAGGTGGCGATGGCGCTATCGTGCTCTGGGAGTATCCTGCTCACGACGGCAAGGGAGGCATCATCTGCGTCGGTTCGGGCTGCTACGACTGGTATTCCTATACCTACGAGGCCGGCTACACCGAGAAGTTCCACAAGAACATTGAGATTATGACCAAGAATGCTATCAACTATTTAACCAAGTAATTGACTCATGAAACAGTACAAGAATATTTTCAGCGCATTGCTGCTGTGTTGCTTTATGGTCGCTTCGTCGGCATGCAGCGAGGAGAAGTTCGGCCCCGACCCTTCTAAGGACTGGGACGGCACAACCGCTTTCTTCAACTCGGTGGACGAGGCTGGTTTCCAGACCTACTACAATCCCGGAATTGGCCGTTGCGGTGACCCGATGCCTTTCTACGACACTAAGGCTGGCCACTTCAAGGTGCTCTACCTGCAGGAGTTTGACAACAACGCCGCTTTCAACTACCACCCCTTCTGGGGCGTGTCGACCGTTGATGGCGCCAACTATCAGTCACTGGGCGAGGTATTGCCCACCGGCACCTCTCCCGACGAGCAGGATGCTGCACTGGGTACAGGCTGCTGTGTATATAATGAGAAGGATGGATTATACTATATATATTACACAGGACATGACCGTTATGGCCGCGAGGCTGTGATGAGGGCTACCTCGACCGACTTCAAGGACTGGAACAAGGACGCCTTGTGGATGCTGAAGGGCTCGACCTACGGCTACTCTGACAACGACTTCCGCGACCCGCAGATTTTTGTTGCCGACGACGGCCTTTACCACATGGTCATCTCCAGCAACCTGAAGTTTGCCGAGTTCAAGTCGAGCGACCTGAAGGTGTGGGAACACGTCGGCAACTTCCCCATGATCTGGGACCGCATGTGTGAGTGCCCCGACATCTTCAAGATGGGTAACCACTGGTACCTCATTTACAGTGAGGGTTACCGTGCCTCATGGAGCCGCAAGGTGAAGTACATGATGGCTCCCACTTGGGAGGCTCTGAAGGCTTGCTTCAACGATCCCGGTGCCAACTGGCCCCGCGACGGTCATGAGGGCGTGCTCGACACTCGCGCTTTCTATGCCGGCAAGACGGCTAGCAACGGTCAGGACCGCTACATCTGGGGTTGGTGCCCCTACCGCACGGGTAACACCATCCACGACAAGAACGTCAACGTGGGAGCCGGTGGCGAGCCCAACTGGTCGGGTGCGCTGGTATGCCACAAGATCATCCAGCATGCCGACGGTACGCTCACCGTGGGCGAGGTGCCTGCTATCGCTGCTAAGTTCAACAAGGAGCAGACCGTCAAGGTGATGGCCAGCAGCGGTGCTCAGATGAGCGGTGTCAACGGCACCCTCTCGGGTGACGACGCCTATGTGCTGTACAACCGCCTGGGAACCAGCAACCACATTTCCTTCACCGTGACCACCTCCAACAACTGGGACCGCTTCGGCATCTCGCTGGTGCGTGGTACCGACAGCGACCGTTATTACACGATGATGGTCAACCCCGAGGATGAGAACCACCGCAAGGTGAACTTCGAGCAGGAGGGTACTGCCGGTAAGGGCTTCATCGAGGGTATCGATGGCTATTGGTTCGAGCGCCCTGCCGACAACGTTTACCACATCAACATCTACACCGACAACTCGGTGATGGTGATGTACATCAACGACGTTTGCGCCTACACCAACCGCATCTACGGTATCCAGAAGAATTGCTGGAGTATCAACAACTATGGTGGCAAGATCACCATTTCGGACCTGAAAGTGTTCCAGTAAACGGTAATATTTAGAACCTTTACTATCATGAACAAATTATTAACAATTCTGGCGGCAGTGCTCGTGGCCTTCTCGGCCACGGCACTGGCCCCCCAGATGTTGAGCGAAAACCACGCCATGCTGCGGGTTGATGCTACGGGCAAGTACCTGTTGCTGCCCGTGCAGGAAAAGGAGGAGAACGCCTACGTGCGCGTTATCGTGGACAACGAGCAGGTGCAGACCCTCAATGTGCGCTTCGCTGTGGACAAGGTGGACTACTATGTGCCTCTCGACATTCAGCGATTTGGCAACAAGAAGGTGCTGGTTGACATCTCTTTCCATGGCGACCGCCGCACCACTGGTGCCGTCAAGGACTTTGTCTGCTGGCGTGAGATGCGGGTGACCGACACGTTCGACGACAGCAACCGTGAGCGTTTCCGCCCCGCCTATCACCACACCCCCGCCTATGGCTGGATGAACGACCCCAACGGTATGTTCTACAAGGATGGTGTATGGCACCTGTACTACCAGCTCAACCCCTACGGATCGCAGTGGGAGAACATGACATGGGGACACTCCACCTCGACCGACCTGATCCACTGGACCCACCAGCCCATCGCCATCGAGCCTGATGCCCTGGGTACCATCTTCTCGGGCTCCTGTGTGACCAACGGCAACGACGTGGTGGCCATCTACACCAGCGCTGGGCAGAACCAGACGCAGTCTATCGCCGTTTCGCACGACAACGGCATGACGTTCGAGAAATATGAGGGCAACCCCGTGTTGACAAGCGATGTGCCCGACTTCCGCGACCCGAACCCCTTCTGGAACAGCGATATCAACGCGTGGAACATGATTCTCGCCGCTGGCCAGGAGATGAACATCTACAGTTCCAAGGACCTGAAGACCTGGAAATATGAGAGTTCCTTCGGCAAGGAATACGGTAACCACGGTGGCGTGTGGGAGTGCCCCGACCTGATGAAAATCGACGGCAAGTGGGTGTTGCTGTGCAACATCAACCCCGGCGGTCCCTTCGGCGGTTCGGCAACGCAGTACTTTGTGGGCGACTTCGACGGCCACAAGTTCACCTGTGAGTCGATGCCCAAGGTCACCAAGTGGATGGACTACGGCAAGGACCAC
>CACYAW010000121.1 GCA_902772455.1 uncultured Bacteroidales bacterium | reverse complement strand
TAGAGAGGCTTATCATTGGCTGAAAAATAGGTCCACAGATAGATGGCCATCATCGGGCCCCAATAAGTATCCTTGTTCTCATCGACGATGCCCTTGTAGGTCTCCTCTACCTTGGCAAAGAAATCCTTCTCAGCTTTATCGAAGGCCTTGTATTCCTCGGTCTCCATAATCTGTTTCTCTCGGGCACTGTCCTTAGCCATTCGGGCTTCGTTAACCTGTTGGATAATCTGGGCGTGCTGCTCGTGATAGTCATTGAAGAGCTTGTCGAGATCGGCGCGACGCTGCTTGTAAACATTGAACTTGTCGGTCAGCGGTGATCCCTTGACAGTGACGTCCCAAGTGTAATTGATTACTCCGTTCTGGTCGGGCTCACCCTTGGTGGCCTTGCCCTCAATAGTGATATCTCCCTTCTCGAGCATAAAGGTCTCGACACCATACGAGTCTTTGACCATGAGGTTGACACAAATGGGCATCGGCAGGCTGTCGCCAATCTCACCCTTGAAGGGAAGGTAAATTTACCGCCATTGACTGTAGCCTCGGCAATAGGCGATTCATTGTCGTGACTCATAGGCACGAGTTGCACAATGGTGCCATCGTCAAGTCCGGCAACATTACCCTCGACCTTATACTGACGGGAATTACAACTGCACACGAGCATGCACAACAGGCATGCGAATAATAAGTTCTTCATTACTCTATAATCATTTAACGTTCAACATTCTGGGTTACGGTACCATTGCCTGAATTAGTTACAGCACCCATGGGGAAGGGCATTACCCACATGTGACTGTTGGGCGAGAGCGAGTAGTTCTTGCCACCCTCGACCTTGGTCAAGGTGCGGGCATGAGCCGGCTCAAGGTTTAAGCGACGAGCGTCACAGAAAGGGATGATCGTCTGTACCAAGGCATCATCCTTGACCTTGACGATCAAGTCGATAGCGGCATCGGCACTGGCAGCGGTCAAGTCTTGGTAGAACTCGGGAAGGATGCGTTTCTGGCGCACCTTGTTGAGCACATCCATCGCGCCAGCGACATTGCCCGTGCGGGCCAGGCACTCGGCTTGGATGAGATAGACCTCGGTTGTCGTCAAGCCGCCACGGTTATAGTAACCGCCCGTGTTGGGGTTGTAATAGGTGGCACCTGCCATGGTGCGGATTTTCCAGCGGCTCATGAAGTGGGCATCGCCCTGTTCAAAGCGGCTGCCGCGGTCTTCACGCATCTGCAGGTCATTGCCCGAGTAGGAATTATTACCATGACAAAAGATGTAGTTCTCCACATAGTCAAAGCCCATGGGCGAAGTGATCGTCTGATAGACGTCAGGGGCACTCAGTATGTCAGCATTGTCATTGTAGAACTGTACCCAGTCAAACAGTTGATTATTGCGTTTCAGCGCCTCATCGGCATTGGTCAGGGCTTCCTGGTAGTGGCCCATCTGCAGGTGGACGCGTGCGGCCAGCGCATAGGCGGTCGCCTTATCGGCATAGAGCACGTTCAATGCCTTTTCGGGCAGTGCAGGCAAAGCCTCATTGATGTCCTGAAGAATGAAATCATAGATTCCCTGGACCGAAGGCTGCGTGTAGGAAGCACCCACCTCGGCACTGGTAATCAGGGGCACACCGCCATCGGTAGCCGCTGTCGCTGCGTCATAGGTCTTGGAATAATAGTTCACGAGGGTGAAATACTTCATGGCCCTCAAGATCTTGGCCTGTGCTACAACTTGCCCCCGCTCGGCATCGGTGGCTTCGGTCGCTGTGGGCGCATTCTCGATAAGCAGGTTGGCGGTAGAGATACCGGCATATCCATTGTAATAGGTTGTCTCATCACTCTTGTTCATGGCAACGCGGTCAGCATCCTCATTCCAGAAGTAGTTGGCATTCCACAACTCATAATAGGACAGGTTGCCATCCGAGACATAGCGATCGTTGAGCAGGAGGATCGCCTGTGTCACATCTTCACGGCAGTTAGTGTACTCATCGGCAAGCATGACCGAGAAGTCGTTGAGCGTGGTGGGAATCTTCTGTCCCTTAGGCACATTGCTCAGATAATCATCACAACTGCACAAGCATGCAAGCAGCACCAGGCAGGATCCTAAAAGCAGTCTATTTATCTTAGTTTTCATATCTCTCAATATTATAGTTGTTAGTTGTTATTTTCCGGTTTTTTAGAAATCCAGATAGAGGCCGAAGACATAGTTGGGTGCATTGTAGCCACCCAACAGGTACTTGGCCGAGGTGCTCTTGGCAAACGTCACGGCATTCTCCACATTGAACTGGAGGCGCGCACGGCTCAGGCTGATGTTACGCAGCCAAGCGTTGGGGAGGTTGTAGGCCAGCGAGATATTAGCAAGGCGCAGATTGGTCGCGCTGATGACATTATTGTCGGCATAGCCGTAAATCGTGCGCGACGCATCGCTGAACAAGGGGTTCTCGCCAAAGATGGCTGCGGGTATGTCGGTCTTGACCTCATCACCAGGATGACGCCATCGGTTGGTTATATCCTTGTTGACTGCACCCAAAGAGGTCACATAACTCCACAGCGTGTAGTTATAAGCCGAGTTAAGCATGGGCAGGTCGGTATTGCGCATCTTGTGTCCACCCTGGAACAGCCACATACAAGACAAGTCAAACTGCTTGTAGCCCAGATTGAGGTGGAGCGATGCCATGTGCATTGGCTCGGTGCTGCCTGCATAGATGATAGCGGCCAAGTCCGAAGGATTAGAAGCCGTTGCATTACCCGAAGCATCCAGCACCTGAGGCAGACCGTCGGCGCTCAAGCCAGCCCACTTATAGGCATAGATGGCATTGTAAGGATTGCCCACGATGGGATAAGCATCGGGATAGTCAAGCTGGAGGAAATAAACCGGAGCCTCCACATTGACATAAACCACCTTATTATTGTTATAGCTGTAGGTTGCCGTAGCATCAAAACGGAAGTCGGCAGTACGGACAATCTGACCGTTCAAGGTGAGTTCCACACCACGGTTACGCATCTTGCCATTGTTAATGCTATAGGTCGTGTAACCGAAACCCTCGGTAGGCACGCCCATCGTGTTGGCCAGCAGGTCAGTACCCATCTTGTTGTAGAACTCAATGCTACCGTTCAGGCGATTGTTCAGCACTGCGAAGTCCAGACCGATGTTGGTCGTGGTGGTTTTCTCCCAACGCAGGGTGGGATTGGGACGGGTGTTCACCGAGCCATAAACACCGCCCACGTTGGCGTTATTGTAATAGCTTGCTGTCATATAGGGGGCTGCATCCTTGGCGATATTACCGGCAATACCATAAGATGCACGAAGCTTAAGACGGTCCACCCAGCTGACATGGAACCACGGTTCACGGTCGATGTTCCATCCGGCGCCAATGCTCCAAATGGGCTTGTTCTGGTACTTGGAGCCCGTTCCCCACAAGTTGGAGCGGTCCCAACGGATGCTTGCCGAGAGCATGTACTTGTTGTCATAGGTATAGGCTGCATTGGCAAAGAAGGACACGAAGCGGTTGTCGATATTACGCAGCGATGCGAAGTCTCTGGGGTTCAAGCCGTAGCCACCCATCAGGCCATAGGTATTATACAGCACATTCTGGTCAACCAGCGAGAAGGTGAGCATGTCGGGGTCATAATTATAGAGCGTGTTGTTGTCATAGTCGATGACCGTCTTGCGCACCTCATGACCCAGCAAGGCAACCAGGTTGTGCTTGTCGGCAAAAGTATTCTCATAATTCAACTGCTGACGGAAAGTGTACGCCTTGGACGTCTGGTTAGAGCGGTAATAAATGTGACCCAGGGGCACATTCAGCGTTGCCTCGCCTGTACCATAGTCATCGCTGGCATACTGACCGACCAAATTACGGACATAATAACTGTCCTTGTCATAGAGCTGATGCGCCTTGTCGTAGGCATACTCATACTGGAACATCACATTGTACTTGAAGTTCATTGGCAGATCGATATCCAGCTTGGCGTAATTGCGGCTGATGAACTCATTAGTGGTGCGGATATTGCGGCCAATTTCATCAAGCGGGGTGATGTTGTAATCGGGAAGACCATAACCCATGAGAATTGCAAGGTCTGACGCTCCAAGTCGGGATTCCTGGGTGGAGGTAAAATTGGTGCCGTCGTCGTTGCGCAGGCGGTCATAAGGCATATAGGAGTAACCGGGGTTCATGGGATCATAGGTTTGCAGGTTACTCTTCTTGTAATAGGTATAAGTTCCAACGTTCAGCGTCAACCAGTCGGTAATATCCAGCTGGTCACGCAGGTCGATATCCCACGAATTGTCGTTGGTGA
The DNA here is from genome assembly GCA_902772455.1 of uncultured Bacteroidales bacterium. Classification (GTDB taxonomy): domain Bacteria; phylum Bacteroidota; class Bacteroidia; order Bacteroidales; family Muribaculaceae; genus Sodaliphilus. The sequence goes on along the minus strand of CACYAW010000121.1, from coordinate 949 downwards.
ACTTGTCGTTCATCTTGTTGTTGCGGTAGGTGACAGCAGCACGGAAGTTATTGTTGTCACTTGCACGGCCCACGCTCAGGTGATACTGCTGGTAGAAGGCGTCACGCTTGGCATACTTGGCCACATCATCGAAGTAGCGGTAGCCCATCGATGCGAGCTGATTCAAACGGCTCTCCATTTCGCTTTGCGAGATGTTACCTGCATAGTAGTTGGCAATGGTCTGAATACCTTGTGAGGTATAGACCTTGTCGTCGATGATAGAGCGGGCATAGTCGGCAGCGCCATCGCCCTGCAGGTTGGGGTTAGTTGCGGCCCACTCGCGCTCCAGGTCGATGATGTCGGCGGCATCAGTCAAGCGGCTCTTGTTAAAGGAATAGGGATGCCAGGTCAACGATGTGTTAAAAGACACATTGGTGCGCTTGCCCTTGGCCTTCTTGGTCACAATGACAACGACACCATTGGCGGCACGGGCACCATAGATGCTGGCTGCAGCCGCATCCTTGAGAATGGTATATTGGGCACGTTTTCGTTTAGCCCACCCCACTCGTCATAGCGAGTCGATTCGCCGGGGAAGCCATCGATCACATACAACGGGTTGGTCACACCATTCATTGTCGTGGTACCACGAATGAGATTGCTCTGGGTGTTGAAACCGGCGACCTCACCCTCAAGCAGTTGAGACAGGTTGTCATAGCGCTTGGTCAGGAGGTTGTCGGCAGTCACCTTGGCAAACGAACCCGTAGCCCTCTCCTTGGAAATCTGCTGATAACCCGTCACCACCACATCGTCCATGACATTGGCGTTATCCTCGAGGATGAGCACACTGTTGCTGGAAGAGGCTTTGCGCTCTACGGTCTTCTTGCCGATGTAGGAATACACGAGCGTGCTGTTGGGATCAACACCCTCCAGCATATAGTTACCGTCCATGTCAGTCACGGTGCCGATGTCG
>CACYAW010000120.1 GCA_902772455.1 uncultured Bacteroidales bacterium | reverse complement strand
CAGCGCTATTGGCCCGTACAAGGGTGGTTTGCGTTTCCACAAGGCCGTTACTCCCTCAATGCTGAAGTTCTTAGGTTTCGAGCAGACCTTCAAGAATGCTCTGACCACGCTGCCCATGGGCGGTGGTAAGGGTGGCTCTGACTTCGACCCCGTTGGCAAGAGCGACGCTGAAATCATGCGTTTCTGCCAGGCCTTTATGCTTGAGCTCCGTCACAACATCGGTCCCGACCAGGACGTTCCCGCTGGTGACGTTGGCGTTGGTGGCCGTGAGATCGGTTACCTCAATGGTATGTATCAGAAGCTGGCTCGCCGCTATCACACTGGCGTGCTCACCGGCAAGGGCGAGACTTGGGGTGGTTCTATCCTGCGTCCCGAGGCTACCGGTTACGGTGCTCTCTATTTTACTCAGCACCTGCTTCACAAGGCTGGTAAGGACATCAAGGGCATGAAGGTGGCTCTCTCTGGCTTCGGTAACGTAGCTTGGGGTGCCTCGAAGAAGGCTGTTGAGCTCGGCGCTAAGGTTGTTGCCATCTCTGGCCCCGACGGCGTTTGCGAGATTCCCGAGGGTATCACTCCCGAGATGATTGACTACATGCTCGACATGCGTGCCTCCAACCGCAACAAGGTTGAGGATATGGCCACCAAGTTCCCCGAGAAGGCTAAGTTCACTGCCGGCAAGAAGGCTTGGAGCATTCCTTGCGACATCGCTCTGCCCTGCGCATTCCAGAATGAGCTGAGCGAGGACGATGCTAAGGAGCTGAAGGCTAACGGCTGCTGGTGCTGCTGCGAGGTTTCGAACATGGGTTGCCAACCCGGCGCTATCCACTTCTTCCAGAAGAACGGCGTCCTCTTTGCTCCTGGTAAGGCTGTCAACGCTGGTGGCGTAGCTACCTCTGGTCTCGAGATGACCCAGAACGCTGCTCACCTCAGCTGGTCAGCTAAGGAAGTTGATGAGAAGCTCCACTGGATCATGGAGAACATCCACGAGCAGTGCGTGAAGTTCGGTACTCAGGCCGACGGCACCATCGACTACGTGAAGGGTGCTAACATCGCTGGCTTCATGAAGGTCGCTCAGGCTATGCTCGAGCAGGGTGTCATCTAATTCCCGCTTGAAGATAGTTTGACAAACCAAACGTCTGACAAGGCAGGCTGTCGATATCGGCAGCCTGCCTTAGTAGTAGGCAGATTATTGTTGCCAATATTTCCACTTATTTAAATAATATTACCACTTTTCGGGCTTGATTTTTTGAAACTTTGACTATCTTTGCAAATTGGAATAATTTCATAATATATGAACGAGAACGAGAAACTGATTCAATCTATCATCGAAGCAATTCAGGAAAAGAAAGGACGTGGCATCGTCCATGTGGATTTGTCTGGTATCGAGACGGCAGCGGCTCAAGGTTTTGTAATAGCGACAGGTAGCACACCCATGCAGGTGACGGCTATCGCCGACAGCGTGCGTGAGTATGTCGAGAAGAACGCCGGACAACGTCCGTTTAACTACGACGGCTACCAGAATGCCCAATGGGTGATCATCGATTATGGCAACATCTTTGTCCACATCTTTGTGCCCGAATTCCGTGAGCGCTACAACCTCGAGCAGTTGTGGGCCGACGCACGTCTGAACACTATCCCTGACCTGGATTGATTTACAGGACTAAGCGATAAAGAATAATGGCTAATAATAATCAAAGAAAAACTCCCAAGTTCAACATCTTCTGGATGTATGCACTCATGATCCTGTTCCTTGTCTCCTTCTACTATCTGTATCAGGACGGGGGCTATGCTCAGGAAGTGAAGTGGACTCAGTTCGAGAATATTGTCAGCAAGGGTGGGGTAAAGTCCATCACGGTTTACAGCAACAAGAACCAGGCTGAAGCCGTGCTGAGCGATTCTTTGGCAAAGGTGGTCTTTAAGGATCTGCCGGCAGACCCTGTTTCCACAAACAAAACTAGTGCAGCAGCCCCAGTTAAGATCTCTACCCAGATTCCCAGTGCAGACAAGTTCGACGACAAAATCGAACAATGGAGGCAAGACGGTGTTTTCAACGGTGAGGTCGATTACAAGCAGGCCAGCGACTTGTCGATGGTATTCTGGACCTTCGGCCCCATTGTGCTGCTTGTTGGACTGTGGTTCTTCCTGCTGCGACGCATGGGCGGAGGCGCAGGCGGCGGTGGAGGTATCTTCAACGTTGGCAAGTCTAAGGCGCGCCTCTTTGATAAGGACAATGACAGCAAAGTGACCTTCCAGGACGTTGCAGGACTGGCCGAGGCCAAGGTGGAGATCGCCGAGATAGTGGACTTCCTCAAGAATCCCAAGCATTACACTGAACTGGGTGGAAAGATACCCAAGGGCGCACTGCTTGTGGGGCCTCCCGGAACAGGAAAGACGTTGTTGGCCAAGGCGGTTGCCGGCGAGGCCGATGTGCCGTTTTTCTCGATGTCGGGTTCCGACTTTGTGGAAATGTTTGTCGGTGTCGGCGCATCGCGTGTGCGTGACTTGTTCCGCCAAGCCAAAGAAAAAGCTCCCTGTATCGTCTTTATTGACGAGATTGACGCCGTTGGACGTGCGCGTGGCAACAAGACCAGTATGGGTGGCAATGACGAGCGCGAGAGTACCCTCAACCAGCTGCTTACCGAGATGGACGGCTTTGGTACCAACAGCGGTGTCATCATCCTGGCTGCGACCAACCGCGCCGACATCCTCGACAAGGCGCTGCTGCGTGCAGGACGATTCGACCGTCAGATTTATGTCGAATTGCCCGAATTGAGCGACCGCAAGGAAATCTTCCAGGTGCATCTGCGCAATGTCAAGACCGACGGGTCGGTTGACCTTGACCTGCTCTCGCGCCAGACACCCGGTTTCTCTGGTGCCGATATCGCCAATGTCTGCAACGAGGCGGCCCTCATCGCTGCCCGTCACAAAAAGCAGGCCGTGCAGCGGCAGGACTTCATGGACGCCATCGACCGTATTGTGGGCGGATTGGAAAAACGCTCCAAGGTCATCACCGATGAGGAGCGCCGCTCGATAGCCGTTCATGAAGCCGGTCATGCCACTGTAAGCTGGCACTTGAAATATGGAGACCCGCTCATCAAGGTCACCATCGTGCCCCGTGGTAAGGCCCTGGGCGCAGCATGGTATCTGCCCGAGGAACGACAGATTGAACCCAAGCAGGCTCTGCTGGATAAAATCTGTTCGCTCATGGCAGGCCGTGTCGCTGAGGATATATTTTTGGGATTTATCGACACGGGTGCCCTCAACGACCTTGAGCGTGCGACCAAGATTGCCTATGCTATGGTGACCTATTACGGCATGAGCGAGAAGTTGCCCAACATCTCCTATTACGACACGTCTGGCGAGTCCTACGGTTTCACCAAGCCCTACAGCGAGACCCGTGCCCAGGACATCGACCAGGAGGTGCAGGCCATTATCGATAGCCAATATGAGCGGGCCCGCCAGTTGCTCAAGCAGTATGAAGCGGGACATCATGCCTTGGCCGACCTGCTGCAGCAGCGTGAGGTCATCTACACCGAGGATGCTGAGCGCATCTTTGGCCCGCGCCAGTGGCAGTCCCGCACCGAAGCCATCCTCAACGAGGACCGCGAAGCACAGCCTGTCGATGACAGCACATCGGTGACTCCGCCGCCCTTTGAACAACAAGACAACTAATCAGATCATATTATATTATGATAACTCTTGAATTTACCGAAACCCAAAAGGCTGCCATCGTCAGCCTGCTCATCGAGATGATCAATGCAGACCATGAGGTTCATCCTAACGAGTGCTCTGTCTTTGACACCATCTGTGTCGAGTACAACATTTGCGAAGACACCTTTAACCTGGGCCGTTCTCTCAACAGTATGGTTGCTCTCGACATCATGAAGCGCATGAGCGATTTGCAGAAGATTGCCACAGCCCAATTGCTTACCAGGGTCATCGATGCTGATGCAAGGGACGATGATCAGGAGATCAGGCTCTTTAATATAATATGTAATGTCACTGGAGTTGATACGCTCATCAACGCCAAGGATAGGGAGGAAAAATAATTTACATTTGTAATCAAGCTGGGTAACAGTTTTCGGCTAGTGGTACCAAGTAACCGCTAGCCGCTTTTTTGCCTGTTTTTGACGTTTTTTGCGATTAATGCCAGATTTGCAGAAAATTTTTTAAAAATTTTTTCTGGGTTTAATTCGTTGATTGATAGATTAATGGGTTATTATTTCACAAGAATGTTAATAACTTTGTGAGAAAAAAGTTCCAAAAAAATTTGGTCAGTATCAAAATCGGTTATAATTTTGCACCGCTTTTCGCCTCAAAACGGGCGTGAAAGTAACTCAAAAAAAGAGTTCTTTGACATGTTTGCAACAAGATTTGTAGTACAAGAGAACAGGGACAAAATTTGTTCCCGTTAATTCTGAAATCATAGTACAACACAATAATGCAGGAATCATCAAGGGCCAGACAGTTAATATACATTATATATTAAGACTCGGTCGGGTGTTGCGTTTTCATTTTAATTCTTGCAAAAGAAGAAACGATAATACAACAACGAAGAGTTTGATCCTGGCTCAGGATGAACGCTAGCGACAGGCTTAACACATGCAAGTCGAGGGGCAGCGCGGAGGTAGCAA
>CACYAW010000119.1 GCA_902772455.1 uncultured Bacteroidales bacterium | reverse complement strand
CTGGTCAAGAAACTTGACCACGATGTCGAGAAGATGACCGAAGCCGGCCTGACAACACGCAGCGACAAACTGAGTGTACAGGTACGCGTCAATGAAGCCGAGATGGCTCTTGCTAAGGTCATTGACGGCCTGTCGTTGACCAAGATGCTCCTGTGCCAACTGTGTGGTCTGCCCGTGGACGAGCCCATCGAGTTAGCCGATGAGAAAGCCGACGAGATTGCTGCACCGGCCGCTATACCCTTGACAACTAACATCGACAACCGCCCCGAGCTACGCTTGCTCCAAAATGCCATTGACCTGACTCATCAAGAGGTCAATCTGCTCAAGGCAGAGAACCGTCCTCAGGTATTATTCAACGGCGGATATGCTGTGACCAACCCCAATGCCTTCAACGGCATCCAGCATCGCTTTGGTGGTTTCTGGCATGTGGGACTGCAAGTGCGCATCCCCATTTGGAATTGGGGTGATGTGAAGCACAAGGTTCAGGCGGCCCAAGAGGCGACAACGGTTGCCAACCTCGAACTCGAGGACGCACGCGAGAAGATTGAGTTGCAGGTCAGCCAGAACCGTTTCCGCGTCAGCGAGGCCAACAAGAATCTGGCGCTCGCCAAGTCCAACATCGCTAGTGCCGAGGAGAATCTGCGCATGGCCAAACGCGGCTTTGAGGAGGGCGTAATCACGCCCACGACCGTCATGGAGGCCCAGTCGGCCTGGCTCATGGCACAAACCCAGAAAATTGATGCCGAAATCGAATTACAGCTCAGTAACACCGACCTGCTCAAGGCATTAGGCATCCTGAAATAACCCGTCACTAAATTAAAAACAATCAAACAATATTATATTATGTCAGCTAAAAGTCAACATACCAATATTTTGTTAGCAGTCCTCGGATTTGCCACCGTGGTCCTCATTGTCGCTCTCATCGGTCACCTGGCCCTGCAACGCGACCCCGAGGAAATCCAGGGCGAAATGGAAGTCGAGGAATACCGTGTGTCGGGTAAAGTGCCGGGACGTATCCTTGCTCTCCTGGCCAAGGAAGGTGACTTTGTACACGCAGGCGACACGCTCGCCATTATCGAGGCTCCCGAGGTGAATGCCAAGATGGTGCAGGCCCAGAGCGCTGCCGACGCCGCAACGGCCATCGCACAGATGACACAGAACGGTGCCCGCAAGGAGCAGATTCAAGCTGCCGCCCAGATCCTGGAGCAGGCAAAGGCCGGTCTTGAAATTGCCGAGAAGTCCTACAATCGCATGAAGAAGCTCCATGAGGAGGAAGTCATCAGCGCCCAGAAGTTTGACGAGGCCGAGGCCATGTACAAATCGGCACAGGCACAGGTCAAGACTGCACAGAGCAATTATCAGATGGCCGTGAACGGTGCCCGTGACGAGGAGCGCCGTGCAGCTGCGGCCACCGCAGGTCAGGCCCGTGGTGCCGTGCAGGAGGTGCAAGGCTACGTGCGCGAAACCATTCAGAGGGCCCAGATGGCCGGTGAAGTCACCGACGTCTATCCCAAGGTGGGTGAACTCGTTGGCACCGGCACTCCCATCATGAGCATCGCCATGATGGACGACCAGTGGGCCACGTTCAACATCCGCGAGGACCAATTGAAGGGCATGAAGGTGGGTCAGGAGATCACGGTCAGGATACCCGCTCTCGACATCGAGGCCAAGATGAAGATCACATCGATGAAGGACAAGGGCTCGTTTGCCGTGTGGAAGTCCACTAAGGCCAGCGGCCAGTATGACCAGAAGACCTTCGAGGTGAAGGCTCGTCCTTCCCAGGCGATTGATGGCATCCGTCCGGGCATGTCGGTAATCCTCAAGAATAAGTGAGAAGTTAGGAGTGATTTTCCTTATCCTTTAAACTTTAACCTTTAAACAGTGAGCAAGTTGAGAACTTGCGAACATTATGAAGTATATTTCTCAATTCTTCGACATCGTGCTGCGCGAGCTCAACATCATCGTGCGCAAGAACCGTATCTACGGCTTCTGCATGGTGGCGTTCCCCGTGCTGCTGGTGGTGTTTTTCACCACGATGCTCGATGACGGGCTGCCCCAGGACCTGCCCATCGGCGTGGTGGACCATGACAACAGCGCTACCTCGCGCAGTCTCATCCGCAACCTCGATGCCATGCAGAACTCGCGGGTGGTGTATCGCTTTGCATCGGTCACCGAAGCCCGCAACGCCATGCAAGAAGGCAAGGTCTTTGCCTATCTGTACATCCCCGAGGGCACGGCGGCCAAGCTCATGGCAGGTCGACAGCCCGATATCTCGTACTACTACACCATGACGTGTATGACGGCGGGATCGATGGCATCCAAGGACTTGAAAACCATCAGCATGCTGGGCTCTGCGGCAGTGGGCCAAGCGACATTGAGTGCTAAGGGCGCAACTAAGGAACAGATACGCACGGCACTACAGGCCGTGACGATTGACGCACACATGATCGCCAACCCTCAGGGCAGTTACAACTACAGCCTGACCACGGTCTTTGTGCCAGGCATCCTGATGCTTTTCATGGCGCTGCTGTCGGCCTACGCGCTCGGAATGGAGATGAAGTTTGACTCGGGCAAGGAATGGCTCGCCCGCGCTGGCAACAACATCCTCGTGGCCATCCTCGGCAAGTACATCGTCCATGCGCTAGTGTTCCTGCTTGTGATATTCTCCTACCAGTATTATATCTTCAACGTGCTTCACTTCCCGCACTTGGGCGGCGTGTGGAGCATCGTGCGGCTCACCCTCTTGCAGGTCGCTGCCTCGATTGGCTTTGGCATCTTCGCTTTCGGACTTATGCCCTCGCTGCGCATGTCGATGAGTATCAGTTCGCTGTGGATGGTGCTCGGCATCTCGATGTGCGGCTCGGCGTTCCCTGTCGCAGGCATGGATCCCCCATTGCAGGCCATGTCTTGGCTATTCCCTTTGCGCCACTACTGGATGCTCTATCAGGCAACAGTGCTCAACGGCTTCCCCGTCATTGACGTCTGGTTCCATCTCGTGGCACTCGTGGCCTTCACGCTGCTGCCATGGTTCGTACTCCGTAAAGTCAAAATCGCAATGCTCAACTATGTCTATATTCCGTAAACTCAAGGAACATATCACCGACGTGCTATACGTATGGCGTCAGGAGATGAAACAGGTCATCAGGGACGAGGGCGTGCTCATGTTCCTCGTCATCGTGCCGCTGGGCTACCCGTTGCTCTACTCCTGGATCTACAACAACGAGACGCTGCACGAGACACCGGTAGTGGTCGTTGACCAGTCACACTCGGCCCTCTCGCGCCAGTTCATCAACGACTGTGACGCCACCCCTGACGTCGATGTGAAATATTACGCCGCCAATCTCGACGAAGCCCGTGCACTCGTCAGCCGCCAGCTCGCCAAGGGCATCTACCTCATCCCGTCAGACTTCGCCACTTGCATCAACCGTGGAGAGCAGGCGACCGTCAGCGTTTATTGCGACATGTCGCTCATGCTCGCCTACAAGGCCGTTTATCAGACTGCCATGGTCGAGGCGGGACGCCTCAGCGCTGGCCTGAAGATCAAGAAGGCCGGCAACTACACCGATCACGAGAATTCCATCACTGCGCAGCCTCTTATTGCTCACGATGTGGCGATGTTCAACCCATCGGGCGGCTACGGATCCTGCGTCCTGCCCGCAGTGCTCATGCTCCTGCTGCAGCAGGCGTTAGCGCTGGGCATCGGCATGTCGGCGGGTACGGCCCGTGAGCGTAATCGCAACGGCCAACTCATCCCCGACGATGATCCCCACTACCGTGGCGCCTACCGCGTCGTCTGGGGCAAGGCACTCTGTTATGGCATGATCGGTGCCGTGGCAGCCGCCTACCTGTCGATGGCTGTTCCCCGCATGTTCTCATTCCCACAGCTGGCCGACGGCAAGACGTTGCTGGCAATGTTGCTGCCCTATACGATGGCATGCATCTTCTTCGGCATGACCGTTTCTTGCCTGGTGCGTTACCGTGAGAACGTCATGTTGCTGATGGTCTTTGTCTCGATTCCGTTGCTGTTCCTCACCGGCGTGTCATGGCCGCAGTCCAGCATCCCCAGTGCATGGCAGGGTGTATCCTGGCTCTTCCCCAGCACCTTTGGTGTACGTGCTTTCATCCGTGTCAACTCCATGGGTGCCTCCGTCAGCCAGATCCTGCCCGAGATCCGCATCCTCTGGATTCAGGCTGCCGCTTATCTGGGCATGGCTTGCATCGTGTATGCTTACCAGAAGCGCCTCGCCCGCAAGCACGTTAAGACCGTAACCAATTCAACCGACCTCATTGAGCCCGATGATCAATAAAACTGTTCACATCTCCTTAGATGCCTGGAGCACAGACTACTATAGGTAGCACCATGCGCTCAGCGACAGAAAGAGTAATCGCAGGGCTTTCTTCAATAAGGTGAAATCACTATATCAAGCATCGCCTATTGACGTTGCACTTGTTAAACGAAATAATGAATTCCAACTTATGAGGCAATTTCTTTTTTATCAATTCTTAGCGATTGGCGCCTTGTTCCTGCTCTCGTCTTGTGAGCACGACGATCCCGTCAGTCCCATCAAGCCGCTTGAGCAGCGCACAGTGTTGCTACTCACCAGCGAAGGCTACATCTATGACCAGTCGGGCAAAAAAATCATGGAACTCCCGAACTGCGAAGAGG
>CACYAW010000118.1 GCA_902772455.1 uncultured Bacteroidales bacterium | reverse complement strand
TGTAATGATGAGGACCTGGTCACCGACCCCTATAGCAAGTCGGGTGTGAACCTGCTGGCCTATGGACCGTCGCCCATCCTGCGCAATACTGAAATCCGCCTCACGGGTACCAACATGCAGAAGGTGGACAAAGTCATCTTCCCGGGTAATGCCATCGTTGAGCGCTCGGCTTTCAACCGCGCTGACAATGAGAACATCTATTGCAATGTGCCCGACGAGTCGGTTCCCGGCCAGATCAGGCTGGTTGCCGGCAACGATACTATCGTTTCGATTGGTACGCTCGTCTTCCAGGAGCCCATCGAGGTGACCAACGTGACTCCCGTCACTGGCCTGAATGCAGGCGACATCATCTCAATCACGGGTGACTATGTCTATAACATTGCTGAGGTGGTCTTCACCAGGAGCGCCTCGGTGATCGCCGAAGACTTTGAATATGTTTCGCGTCGCGAGATCCGCGTTCGCGTTCCCCTGGCTGCCGAGAGCGGTACCATCACCATGAATGACGGTGCTGACTGGGAGTACACCTACGAGACTCCGCTCGAGATCGTTTCGGCCAGCTATCTGAGCCTTGAGCCTGCCGCAGCCGACTTTGGCGAGCAGATTGCCATCCACGGTACCAACCTGCACACGGTAGAGCAAGTGCTGTTCGCTGGTGGTGTAGCCGCCGAATTTACTGTCTCGGAAGACAACAGGACGATTATCGCCACTGTTCCTGCCGAGTGTAAGTCAGGCGCTATCTCGCTGCTGCTCTACTCGGGCGATGCACTGCAGACCGATGAGTTCAAGGTTCCCACTGTTGCCATCACCGGCGCATCACAGAACAAGGACCTGGTTGCCGGCGACGTTGTCACCCTGTATGGTGAGAACTTCGACCGCATCATCGAGGTTACCTTGCCTGGCGGCTCTGCTCCCCTGAGCGCCGATGAATACTCCATCGCCGGCAACACCTTGACCTTTACCGTTCCCGACTATCTGGTTGATGGTGATGTAGTGGTTAAGCAGAACTCCAACATCACTGCTACCTATCCTCTCGAGATTCGCAAGCTCGCTGGTGTGATCTGGCAGGGTAATGAGCAGCTGAGTGGCTGGAGCAGCTGGGGCGTGTTCAACTGGAGCGGCGACCTGTGGACCAAGTTCCATGAGGCCATTACCGGTCCTGGTCAGATGACCGTTCACTTTGTCGCTACCAGCAGCGATCCCATCTTCAACTTCCGCATGGGTGACTGGAGCACTCCGCTCAGTGGCCTGGCAAGCATGTATGGTGACGATGGCAACATCCGGCCCGGAGCTGGTGTTACCGACCTCGTGTTTGACATCACTGCCGAGGAAGCTGCCCAAATGTTTGGCAACGGCGGCCAGGGTATGGTTATCTGGGGTGACGGCATCAAGCTGCAGTACATCAAATTTATCGCTGCAGGCGCCGAACAGGTCCTCTGGGAAGGCCGTGAGGACACCAGCGGATGGGGCAACAACATCACCATCGGTAGCGATACGTCGCCCGAGCTGGCTGCTTTCAGCCCGCAGGAGGGTAGTGTGGTCCGCTTCTATGGCGAGGTTGGCGCTGGCTGGCAGGTCAAGATTGTTGAGGGCCACTGGGGTCCCACCTATCTGGCTGTTGCCGAGGCTGCCGAGGGCGAGTTCTCAGCTTATGACTTTGCTGAACTGCATCAAGATGACGCTCACTCAGGCTATGCTCGATGCAGCTTACACCCAGCAATGGTGGGGCGGCACGTTCATCGTCCAGGGTCAGAACTTCATCTTGACCAAGGTGACCGTAGCTCCCATGTAATCCAATTCAATTTCTAAATGATGAGGATATGTCATAATGGGCCTCTGGTTTTTTAATCGGCCTGACGGCCGAGAAATTAAACAAAATTATAAATAGAATTATAATAAAATTTTTGTTTAATTTTTCCGTGCGTAGCACGGATATAAAAACTGGCGAGAGTTATGACACATCCTCATATTATTTAAAACACACTAATGATGAAATTCCCATTTAACTGTCGGCGAGACCTCTCTTTGTCTGCTGTCGTGTCGTTAGCTTTGATGCTGACTTCATGTCATTTTTACAAGGAGGAAAAGGATGGCACTAATCAGGAGGAAGACCTCATTGCCAATATCGAGGGTTATGGCATCGACACCATCGCTGTGGAGCCCGGCGACACGCTGTGCTCGGCGCGCGTCGATGATGTGTTGCGCCATTATCCCGAGTTTTACCATGCTGCCGAAAAGGCTAAGAAGGCCTATGAAGAATGGCAGGAAATGGAGGCTGAAGCCCGTGTGGGCACCAAGACGCAAGTCATGAGTCTCGACGCCATCTTGAATGATGCACTCTATGGTTCCGACGATATTGTCGAGATTGGCGAGTGGCCTGATATGGCTCCCATCGACAGCGCTTATTTCAAACTCATCAGTCAGAGCGGGCTCAAGCGCAAGTCGGCAATAGGCCATGCCCGCCGGGCGTGGATATCCTATCAGGACCGCTTGCACAAGATGGCGCAGACGGTGCCCGAGCAATGCCGTGCCCGCTACATTGCATCAATTACTGCCCGTGTACAACAATTGATGAGCAAGCCGGGAGCAGATGAAAAATAGTTTTCACTCTGCCAAGGCGAAGCCATCAATCGGATAGAATCCAATTCTGCACAACATTACAAGGTAAAGACAATGAAAAGAAATCATCTCATTAATCTTGCGTTATTCGCCCTTATGCTATTACCTGCGGTATTCTCTTTCTCCTCGTGTAGTGGTGGAGATGACCCAGATGAACCCACGCCCAGCGTGACCGTGACCTTGCGAGGGCAGACCATTGCCGAGGGTGCCGAGGTGGATGCTGAAACTACCGTTGTGCTCACGCTGACCTATAACACGACGGTCAAGGTAGCATCCTCGACGGGCATCACGCTCAACGGCACTGCTGTTGCAGCAAAGAGCAATTCAAAGACGACGATGGCGGTAGATATTCCCTTATCGCTCGTTGCCGGTACTAACTATACTGTCAAGGTGGCCAAGGGCGCTATCGTTTCTACTACCGACGCTTCGGCATCGGCTCCAGAGTTAACCTTGAACTTCAAGACCAAGGAGGCTACTGTGATTCCTCCTGCCGAAGGACAGGATCCTGTGTTTGCCACTACCGAACCCGCCAAGAAACTGCTGGCTTACATGTGGTCGCAGTATGGCAGCAAGACCATCTCGAGCGTGATGGCCGAGGTGAACTGGAATCATCGTTTGGCTGACTATGTGAAGGGCGTGACCGGTAAATATCCGGCCATGAACTGCTATGACTTCATCCAAATCTATGTTCCCCAGAACAACTGGATCAACTACAGCGACATAACGCCTGTCAAGGAGTGGTTCGACGCCGGTGGTATCGTTCAGCTCATGTGGCATTTCAACGTGCCTCTCACTGCGAGCACCGTTCCCGGTAGCGATGGCTCAGGCGTGACCTGCACGCCCAGTGAGACCACATTCAAGGCATCCAATGCCCTGGTCAACGGCACTTGGGAAAACGCATGGTTCTATGGCCAGATGGACAAGGTGGTTGATGTTTTGCTGAAGCTGCAGGATGCTGGCATCGCTGCCATGTGGCGTCCCTTCCACGAGGGCGCAGGCAATGCATGTGCCAAGCAACAGGCCTCTTGGACCAAGGCTTGGTTCTGGTGGGGATATGACGGCGCCGATACCTACAAGAAGTTGTGGGTTGCCATGTTTGACTACTTCAAGCAGAAGGGCGTGAAAAACCTCATTTGGGTATGGACCACCCAGAATTACAACGGCAACAGCGCTAACTACAACCAGGACACCGATTGGTATCCCGGCAACGAATATGTGGATATCATTGCCCGCGACCTGTATGGCTACAATGCCGCGCAGAACAAGCAGGAGTTTGATGAGATTCAGGCTACCTATAGCGGCAAGATGGTTATCTTGGGCGAGTGTGGCGCTGACGGTAGCACCAGCTTTGCCAACATTTCCGACATCTGGGGTGCTGGAGCCAAGTGGGGTTCGTTCATGGTGTGGTATGGCAGCAACTTCTGCAGCGATACCTGGTGGAAGAACGCCATGTCAAATGCCTATGTCATCACCCGTGACCAGCTGCCCGACCTCAAGTGACGGCTTAACAACTACGGACTAAATAAGCAGGGAGGACGTCACCAGGCGCCCTCCCTGTTTTTTTTTGTTATTGCTGTCCCGCAAAAGTTTTTCCAAATTTATAGTTTTTCTATTTTTCCAGCGCACGCGTGGTTTTTTCGTGTTTTTTGCCAAAGTAGGCCGCTGGCCTTGTGCAGACTTACGGCCTGCCACGTTCTTCTCCCCACGCCACATGGACCATTTTGCACACCGTCATCTGTCTAAACAGGCTGATTTATATGTGAAAAGAAGGCCCTACGGTGGGGCGACTCTTGTCTTACGGCAAACAAAGCCGCCAGGCCGATTGAGGGGCTTGGCAGCTTTGTTGTTGAATTAAAAAGGATGTTGTTTCAGTTGTCGTTTAGTTCTCTTAGTTGTTTGATAAAAGTGCCAAGGCGGGCATCAGTGCTAATTTTGCGGAACTCGCACAGCACGGACGGAGAAACCGATGTCGCGGGCGTAGTTGTAGTTCAAGCAGTAGCCTCCCAAAAAGTTGTCCCCCAAATAGAAGTTCAAGTTGTAAGCGTATTCGGAGACGAGCGGGTAGAGCGTACGTGACCAACAGCAGCAGTACACGTCTGCTAAGTCGAGCGACTCTTCCCTGCGCCAGCCTGCAGCGGGGAAAAAGATGGTTTTCCCATTCGGCCCGGTTCCTTGCATGCCAGACACGCCGTTACGGGCCGTCCATGTCCAGGTGCACTGTTCAACCAACTCCTGCTGCTGCTCATGGGTCGGCATGCGCCACGACGGTCCCCAATTAACATAAGCGGCATCATCCTCAGGGTCCAACTCCGTCTTGCCATCTTTTGTTACTACTGGAACGTAATTACCCGAGTCATCGTAATATCCCTTCGAGTAAGACTGATTGTATTTCGTATAATAGTTATCGTCGTGGTTATACCACTTGTAATTGTTCAAGTCATAGTTGTCTTTGGGCTTGGTCTCGCCCCAGGCGAAGTAGTCGCCGTAGTCCTCAGGAGCGCTGGCACCGATGTTGCACGTCGCCCACAGCGTGCCGCTGGGCAGGCCCAGGTCAACCCACTCCTGAGTATCAGGATTATCGGGTTCGTCATCTTTACATGATGAAAGAGATGCCAGCCCTGCAACAAAAAACAGTAATAAAACAAATTGCTTAATCGTTTTCATATTGTGAATCATTAAATTGTGATTTCTTATTAACGTGAGTTCGACGAAATTCAATTAATTGAAAATTAGGAATATAGCGGAATTTTTAGTGATTTTGCAGTGCTAAAAAACGAAAAAAAACAACCGCTATGTTTCCTTGAGACAAAATTATAGAAATATTTTCAATGTGCGATGATTTCAGTAAAGTCTTTTCCATTTTGCTTTGCGTGCACGCACTCACGCTATCCCTCACGCTAAGCCGCTAAGTTTTTTATTTTTCCGCGTGTGCATGTTTTTTGCCTTTTGCTCAAAAATGAGGGTAAACCAAGGCCGCCAGGTCGATTGAGCGGCTTGGCAGCCTTGGTTGTTGAATTAAAAAGGATGTTGTTTCAGTTGTCGTTTAGTTGTCTTTGTTGTTTGATAAAAGTTTAGTTGTTTGATAAAGTGGGTGGTCGAGGTTGACACGCATGCATTATAAAAACTATAAAATTATAATTTTGGGAATTTCGGTTTTTATAGAATTTATAATTTTATAATTTATATAGTGTCCACGATATACGTAGTATATCGTGAACTTAATTAGAAATATTAGGATGATTCTCGTCAAGGCAAATCCATTGCGGCCCCTTGCGCTTGATGATGCCCATAGCGATTGCGCTGAAAATAAACAATTCGCGTGATCAGCATTAGCCTCGCAGGGTCTAGGTCATCTGCTATATCATCCCCAAAACTTTTGCTGTCCGGCAATCGTTATTTGTACACGTTGACGATTGAGTCGGCAACTTGTTCCATCGACCAGCGGAAGGTGGCCTCGCTGCGGTCGGCTCCGTCAACGAGCAACATCCAATAGAACGAGGCGGCACCATACCTCTTGCACAGGCGGTTCATGTCGCCAGCCTGCTTGCCAGCCTCGGCCTTCTGGGCTGTGGTGCTGTTCTTGTCGATGGTAATTTCGCCGGCACCGTTGGTGGCGTACTCGCCGATGATAACGGGATATCCCTTGGAGATGAAGTAGGTTTCCAAATCCCTGAACATGCTATTGAGGACCTCGCGGCATTCGCTGGTCCAGGTC
>CACYAW010000117.1 GCA_902772455.1 uncultured Bacteroidales bacterium | reverse complement strand
CCCGTGTAGAGCATGCCATCGGCATTCTCGGGAATCTTGTACTCAAACTGATTATACACCGAATCCGGGCAATTACCACGCTCGTTCAGGGGACCACTGGTTGGGATAACAGTGCCATAGGCCGTTGCATCGGCATCAAGCAGCATCTGATAGCCGGTGCCGTCAAGCGTTTGGCCTGGGCCTGCGGTCAAGGTAATCCGTGCCATACCCTCGGGTATGGGATCATTGGAATTGGCCTTTGCCGGGAAACTCTGCTGGGCCTGCATCATAGAGAATCCCAAAGCAGCCATCAGCGCAATCAAGAAAATCTTCTTCATAAGCCTTTCATTTATAAATCAATGTGAATAAAACCACTTCATATCAATGGGTCACAAAAGGAATGTGCAAAGATACAAAGTTCTCTCCACACCAAAACAATAGATAATCCAAATAAAATTCACATTTGTTCCGCAAAAAACGGCACAAATGAGGGCGCTAGTAGATGACCTCGAACAGACGGCCATCCTCGTTGTTGAGGATAGTATGACCGTCGGCGATAGTGAGGGTTCCGTCCACGTCGATGGCGCGGCCGTTGGGGGCGCAGCTGTAGAACGAACCACCCTTGATGGTGCAGTCGGTATCACACTTCACACCCTTGGGGTCGACGGTGGATTTCTTACCCGTGAGCACCACATTCAGTTCACCGCCAGTGAACAGGAAGGGCTGTGCCACGTTCACGCCCTTGGCGTCGTCGCCAGTGCACTTGATGTTGAGCGTTCCGCCCGTCATGTTGAGGTTATAGTCGGACTTAACACCTGCCGCACCTGTCGAGACAGGATTGCCCAGGGTGTCGGTCTCCCACTTGGTGGAACCCGTATTGATGATGGTCGTGCGCCCACCCGTGATGTTGATCAGGCTGTCGCAATTGATGCCCTTGGCACCATCGGCAGCGATTTCCATGTTGATGACACCGCCCTTGATGTAAACGTAGTCTTTTGCCTTGATGCCATGGCCGCTGGTGCTGTTCAGGTACAACTTGGTGCCAGGGCGCACAAACACATAGTCATCGCTGGCCATGCAGTGCTTGCCCACACTGTAGATGTTCAGCTGTCCCTTGCCGTTAACCAAAATCTGGCCTTCGCTAAAGAGGGCCGCCTTTTGATCCTCACCGTCGATCATGGCATATTCCTCGCCGTCGCGCAAGGTGTTCACCGTGCCCTCGTTCAGCATCAGGTAGAACGACTTTCCACACTGGTTATTGATGGCAGCGCCGTTGGGGTTGGTGATGTCCACACCGTTGAGCTGCACCAGGAATTTACGCTCGCTGTAGAACTTGAGCGAGCCGTTGCTGGTGGTACCCGTGACAATGAAGCGGGCATGCTTGGCGGCACTGGTGATGGTCACATGGGCACCATCGATGGTGGCGATGATCGTGGTCGGCGCACCCGTCACGGTTGCGGTTTCTTCATCAAAGGTAATGCGCACGGTGGTTGACCAGCTAGTGTTCTCAGCATAGTCTCCATAGTCCTCGGCATCCTCATCCTCGATGATCCTTTCGGCAGGCTCCTGCAGCTCGCTGAAGTCCAAGGCAATCTCCTTAGGGGTAATCTCCTCTTCCTCGCCGATGCCCAGAATCACGCCGATGATGACGTTAACATCGGCAATATTTACCTCATTGTCGCCGTTCACGTCACCCGACGGGTTATTGTCTCCACTCAGGATATAGCCAATCACAGCATTCACATCGGCAATGTTCACCTCGCCGTCATTATTCACATCACCCCTCGTGGCACCGGCACTAAAGGCCACGGCCACAACACACAATATGACAAGCAGTAATTTATTCTTCATTATGTTATTCTCTATCTGGTTTACTGATTAAAAAGCAATTGTAATGGCTTTTGGGCCCATGTCCCACGTGCTGTAGCCTGTTGCAACCTCCAGCTTACCGCCCAATTCCAGCGGGTCGCTGCGCTTGCTGTAGCTATAGAAATAGCCGCCTCTGATGGCCAGCGAGCCATCGAGTTTCACGCCCTTGGGCTTCTTGACCTTGCGGGTTCCCGTGGCTACAGCCAGTAAGGTTCCTCCCCGGAAGTTGACATCACCCTTGCTGTTGAGGCCTTTTCCACCATCACCCGTGGCCCTGAACTTGAGCACACCGGCGTTGACGGTGAGCAAGGTATCGCAATACAGCGCGGCACAAGCCGTGGTATCCATCAGGCCATCGTCATCAATGCCCGTGCGCGTGTCGCCAGCGCTCAACGCAATCAGGCGCCCGCCGTTAACGGTCATCACACCGCCACTGCGCACACCCTTGGCACCGGCGCCAGTGGTTTCGATATTGACAACACCGCCATCGACAATGATGCCGTCGTTGGCACGCAGGCCGTCCAGAGCCGAGCTGTTGACATAAATCTTGACACCCGGACGGATGCGGATGTAATCGTCGCTGCGGATGCCGCCGCGTCCCACGGCCGTGACGTTAAGGGTGCCCTTGCCGCTGAAGATCACCTGTCCCTCGCTAAAGAGGGCCGCCTTTTGGTCTTCCTCGTCCACCATGGCATAGGTCGTGCCGTCCTTCAGACGGTTGACCGTGCCGTCGGCCAGCACGACATACATCGTCTTGCTGCCCTGGTTGTTGATGGCGGCGCCAGTGGGATTGGTGATATCGGCGCCGCTGAGCAGCACCTGGAAGCGTTTGTCGCCGTAGAACTTGAGCGAACCGTTAGTTGTCTTGCCGCTGATGACAAATTTCACCGGACCTGATATGTTCATGATGGTCAGGTGAGCCCCGTTGCGTTGAACCGCCACGCCGGGCACACTACCGGTGACCGTGGCGTTCTCGCCATCGAAAGCGATGTCGATGACCTTGTTCCACGGGCTGTTTTCCACATAGTCGTTATAGGCCGAGTCGGCCTCATCGGTCACCGGCACATCGGGTGCCTCGGCCAACTCGCTGAAGTCCAGTTCCACAGCCTGGGGTTCTACCTGATACTGGGCAATGATGTCATCCATGTCGGTGTCATCGTTCTGGCATGAGGCCAGTGACATCCCGAACAACGCAAGCACTAAGCTATAGCAAAATATCTTTCTCATAACTTCCCTCCCTGTTAGAACTTATAGGTGTAACCCAGGCCCAACAAGTGGATGTTGGGCTCATCATCGCTACCATGGCCGTTGACACGCTGGTAGCGGTAAAAAAGCTTGAAATTGTGCGTCTTCTTCATGGTGTGTTCCACACCGACAATAAAGCGCGTCTTCTCGAGCACGTCGGTCGTGTGGAATTCCACACTGGCAAACGGGTCGAACTTGCATTTGGGGATGTCCCACTCCGCCTGCAGACGGCTGCGCAGCACGTTCTTGCCCTTGCCGCGCACCTCGTGGTCCTCCCATTCGCCTTCGTCAAAGTCGAAGTTGTTGATGACCTTGCTGGGGCGGTAGGTATATTGCCAGCGCTCACGCAGGCTCAGTTCCACGCGCCTCACCTTGTAGCTTCCCGTCAAGGTAACGTTGAAACGGTGTCGCAGACCCCAATAGCTGGGGCGCCAGTTGTTGTAGCTCACATCATCGTCCTGATAGGTGATCGTTTCACGATTGTGGTCGATGAGCAGGTCATAACCGCCACTGGCTTTGAGCCACGGCAAGAGTTTGTAGCTGATGCCGGCACCCAGGCTGACGCGGTCGGCCGTGCGGAAGTCGTTGCGCGAGCGGAACTCGGCCTCGATATCCACGTTCAGGCCCTTTTTGATTTTGTGCGAAGCCCCTGCGTTAAGGATCAGTCCTGAATCATCGGCACGCATCTGCAATGGCACCAAGATGGCGCACAACAGCAACAAACTGAGCCCTAGTTGTTTTCTTTTACTTCTTGCCATTCGTCTCGGTGAATTTTCAATGTATCATTCACGTGGCTGGTATCCTTGCCATCGTTCTCATATTCAATCTTAAGGATAGCGGTGTCCTTGAGAAAATCGATCGAGCCCACATTCACTTTGGTGATGGTGAGGCCAGTGCGCTTGTGCAGGTCCTCGAGCAGATCCTCACGGCGCTCGGGCGTGATGAGCTCGATGCGGTCATACAATATCAACTTGCTCGCCAGGTTGGCCCGCAGCACAAAGGTCTCGAACATCCAGATGAGCAGCGCTATCGCCACATTGGGAATCAGCAGCTCGGCAAAACTTAACGAGTCGGCCAGTGCGTTGATGACCGACAAGCTGATGACACCAAACATATAGGACATCTCCCTGACGGGTATCGTCTCGGTGCGGTATCGCAGCACGCCAAAGATGGCGAACAGTCCCAGCGCAAAGCCGATTTTCACTTTAACGCTACCCAGCAGGTAGATAAGGAAGAAGATGCTCACGCTGAGCAATACCAGCGTGAAGAAGTAGTCGCGACGATGCGTCTTGCGGTAATACAGCAGATAGACGATGAAGAACAGCACCAACAGGAAGAACCCGAAGCGTATCATCATCTCGGTGACACCCACGGCATCAAACCACCTGAAACCACCGGCAGCGCCGCCTATGGCCTCTTGAACGGCATCAACGCCGTTCTCTAATTCTTTTTCTAAATCTTGAAGTCGTATCATATTGTAGTTTTTAGTTTTTAGTTTTTAGTCCTTAGTTTCTAGTCCTTAGTCCTTAGTTTCTAGTCCTTAGTCTTTAGTTTCTAGTCCTTAGTTTCTAGTCCTTAGTCCTTAGTTTCTAGTCCTTAGTCCTTAGTTTTCTAGTCCTTAGTTTCTAGTCCTTAGTCCTTAGTTTCTAGTCCTTAGTCCTTAGTTTCTAGTCCTTAGTCCTTAGTTTCTAGTCCTTAGTCCTTAGTTGGCATCCGCCTAAAGCCTAATGCCTAAAACCTAATGCCTAAAACCTAATGCCTAAACCCTAGACAGCAGACGTTCCACCAGGCGCAGGCGCTCCTTGAAGTTGTTGCGCTTGAGCGATGGATTGGTCAAAGCCGAGCCCATGCAGTACTTGCTGAAACCGCTGGGCTTGATGCGCAGCTCTCGCAGCATCCCCAGGATGGGAGACGGCTGCAGGCCATCACGCTTCAGCTCGATGATGACCAATCCCGTCAAATCGGCATTCCTCCCCGTGACCAGGTTGTGAAAGCACAAGTCGCTGTCGATGGTCAAGCGTTCGGTCTTGGCATTGTTGACCAGCGTGATGCGGTGGAAATGGTTCTCCAACTGCTCGCTCAGCACCGTCGGGTCATAGCGCAGATGCTTGCGCAGGAAGGCGTCATAACTCCTGAATTGCTCGTCCTGGCGCAGGAAACGGATGCCGTGGTCGGGGTGTTGAGGGTCAAATCCCACCATGTCCACGCGTTTCTTCTTGGTGCGGCCGTGATTGTTCTTGGTCTTCACCTCCAGGAAGTTCAGGCCCGAGTCCATATAGGAACGGATGCGCAGCTTTTGACGTCCCGCATGCCCGTTCTGGTGAACGATGTACATGTTGTTGTCGGGCGTGTCAAAGTAGGCGGTGTAATAGGACGCTATGCGCTCACCATTGATTTCCTGAGCGCGATAGTCCTGCCTGGCAAGCTGCAACAGCAGCTTGAGCCGGTCAACCGTCGTGACAAACTTGGTGTCGGTGCGGTTCATCAGCTTGATGCCACTCATCTCATCCAGGGAGATAGGGTTATATGTCCTGATGATGCGTTCCATCGGAGTGCAAAATTATAGAATATAAACGCAAACAACACCCCTTGAATTGTAATAATTCTATTAAAATCAACAAATTATTGGTAAACATCAGCAAAAAACCCCAAAAAACGGGAGCCAAACTAGAAAATGCGGGCCATTTGCCCGCTCAACTCACGCCAACCCTTTTCTGCCGGCGAACATATAACTATCGGCTAACTGACTGGCGGCGAATTTAACGAATCTAACGAAGGCATCCGCGCTCTTGGGCCTCTCGTTATGATGTTTTGTCGGCGGATTTTATGGATTAAAATGATAGCATCCGCATTCATGAGCCTCTCGCTAAAATGTTTTGTCGGTGAACTTTTAACTGTCGGCGAATTTAACGAAGGGGCTCCGTTTCCTCGGGCCTCACGCTAAGTCGCAAAGACGCTAAATAGTGCTCA
>CACYAW010000116.1 GCA_902772455.1 uncultured Bacteroidales bacterium | reverse complement strand
TCGATGAACGACGCCAGCTACCGCGACATCTACAGCGATGTGCTGGGTAAATACAACAAGCGTGACGGTATCGTCATCGACACCCGCTTCAACGGCGGTGGCCGCCTGCACGAGGACATCGAGGTGCTCTTCAGTGGCAAGAAGTACTTTACTCAGGTCATCCGCGGACGTGAGGCTTGCGACATGCCCAGCCGACGCTGGAACAAGCCCAGCATCATGCTGCAGTGCGAGGCCAACTACAGTAATGCCCACGGCACGCCCTGGGTTTACAGCCACGACAAGTTGGGCAAACTTGTGGGTATGCCCGTTCCTGGAACCATGACCAGTGTGTCATGGGAGCGCCTGCAGGACTCGTCGCTCGTGTTCGGTATCCCCATTATCGGATACTTGCTGCCCGAGGGCAACTATCTCGAGAACACGCAGCTTGAACCCGATATCAAGATTGCCAATAACCCGGAGACCGTCATCAACGGCGAGGACCTGCAGCTCAAGGCTGCCGTCGAAGAGTTGATGCGCGAGTGCGGACTGAAATAACGAAACTAACTGATGTGGGGCCCTTTGGGGTCCCACTTTTTAAATACCCTAATTGACTATGATGGATTTTATCACCAACAACTTGACCGATATCATCGGTTACACCGCATCGATTTGTCTGGTACTGGGTTATATGCCCCAGGCAATCTACACCATCCGTACGCATGACACCGAAGGTATCGCCCTCCCCACCTTTCTGATGATGGGATTGGGTGGCATCTTCTTTGCCATCCAGGGCCTGATGCTCAAGAATTGGCCACTGTTCATCACTAACGTGATTACCACCGTATCTAGCGCCATCGTGTTTGGCATCAAGATGTATAATGATTACTGGAAAAAAGAATGAACGAAAAAAGATTGATGACAAGAATATGCTGGGGAAATAAAAAAGCGAAGTTTTTTTTTGATGCATCAGAAATATTGAGTAATTTTGGGAAATTCTTCGCAATGCCTTGTGGGAATTTGTGTATTTTTTATTAAATTAACTTAAACAAACCGGTTTTACCCTTTGTAGATAAAAACAATCACCAATAAACCGTATATATTTATGAGACTTAAACTGTTTTTGCTTTTAGCACTCTTTGCCACCCTGCCGCTGCTGGCGCAGAACACGGGTGTGCGAGGCGTGGTGATGGACGCCAAGAGCGGCCTCCCCGTTGTGGGCGCTACCGTCATGCTTGACAATCAGGGCATCACGGCGACCACTGATGTCAGGGGGCGATTCCTGATTGACGAGGCTCAGCAGGGCAATGACGAACTCGTGGTCCTGTGCTACGGCTTCAAGGACTGGATGCAGTCGGTGACCATCATCGACAACGTCGTTGAGGAGTTGGACGCCATCGTGTTGGAGCCTCTGTCCTTTGAGACTGCCGAGGCGTTGGAGTACCGCAATGCCATGGCCGACATGGCACTCTCCGAGTCGCAACTCGAGGACGAGGAAGGCAACACCCAGGAAGTCGCACTGCTGAGCGGTGCCACCGACAACCCCTTCTATCAGGCTTCGAGTTACACCTTCAGTGCTGCTCGTTTCCGCATCCGCGGTTATGAGAACAACAAGACCGAGACCTACATCAATGGTATCCCGTTCAATGATGCAATCCGTTTCTCGTTCAATTACTCGATGACGGGTGGCCTGAATCAGGCCTTCAGGAACAAGACCATCGGTATGGGTCTGGCCGACAACACCTACGGCTTTGGTGGTATTGGCGGTGCCAATAACATCAAGACCTTTGCCGCTGATTATGCTCCCGGTACCCGTTTGAGCCTTGCCTACACCAATGGTAACTACCGCTGGCGTGGCATGGTGACTCACGCCACTGGTCTGAACAAGCATGGCTGGGCAATGACAGTTTCGGCTGTGGCACGTTATGCCGACGAGGGTGTTTATCCTGGTTCGTTCTATAACAGCTGGGGTTACTTCCTCGCTATTGAAAAACTCATCAATCCGCAGCACTCGTTGTCGTTGACGACCTTTGGCGCTCCCACCAAGCGTGCTTCCAATTCGGCAATCTATGAGGAATGCGCCACGCTGGTGGGCAGCAACATGTACAGTCCTGATTGGGGTTGGCAGGAAGGCAAGAAACGCAACTCCAAGGTGGTGGAATCCTTTGACCCCACCGTTATCCTGAACTGGTTGTGGAAACCTGACAAGCACACTTCATTGAATACTGGATTGGCTTACCACAAGTCATTCTACAGCAAGGCCGCCCTCAACTGGCACAAGGCTGCCGATCCGCGTCCTGACTATTACCGTTATCTGCCCTCCTATTTCAATGTGAATAGCGAAGCGTTTGACCTCTATTTCGACCGTTGGCGCAGTGAGAGCGAATATACGCAGATCCGTTGGGACAACCTCTATCAGACCAACTATCTGAATAACCTTGAGGCTGACAAGTCAGGTGTGGAAAAGGGTTCGACCTACATCCTGGAGAACCGCCACAGCAACCAGTCGAGCTTCACGCTCTCATCGGTGCTCAACAAGCGTTTCTCTAACAAACTGACGATGCAGACCGGTGTCAACGCCAACTATAGCGTTTCGTCTTACTACAAGACCATCAAAGACCTGCTGGGTGGACGTTACTGGTTGGATATCGACAACTTCAGCGAGCGCGACTTCCCCGAGAATCCCGATATGGCTCAGAATGATTTGGACAATCCTAACGGCAAGTCGCTCAAGGGTGACCGTTTCGGTTACGACTACGACATCCTCACCCTTAAGGCCCAATTGTGGCACCAGTGGGTGCTCAACCTGGCCAAGTGGGAAATGTTTGCCAGCGTCAAGGGCGACTATTTCCAGTTCCAGCGCGACGGCAAGATGCGCAACGGACGTGCTCCTGAGAATTCTTACGGCAAGGGTGACACGCACCGTTTCTTGACCTACGGTGCCAAGGCGGGTATTACCTACAAACTTGACGGACGCAACAGCTTCACGGGTCATGCATTCTATGGTACCGAAGCTCCGCGTCCCTATGACGCCTACATCTCGTCACGCACCAAGGATGACGTTATCGACCTCAAGGTGGAGAAGACCTTCTCGGCCGACTTGAGTTATGCGATGAATTTCCGCAACTTCAAGGCCATCTTCACGGCGTTCTTCACCGACCAGCGTGACAACACCGAACGCACGGCATTCTATGATGACCAATACAGCACCTTCTGTAACTTCGCGCTCACTGGCGTTCACAAGCAGTATAAGGGTGTCGAGGTCGGTCTGAGCTACAAGCTCTCGCCATCGTTGACGATGAGTGCCGCTGCCAATATCGCACGTTACCAGTACAAGAACCGTCCCATCGGCACCCGCAGTTATGAAAACGGTGTGCTGGAGGATATCACCGAGACGGTTTACTTGAAGAATTTTTATGTGGCTGGAACACCCCAAGAGTGCTACATGTTGGCATTCAACTGGGCTGGTCCCAAGCAGTGGTATGTTGAATTGAATGGCGCTTGGATGAACCGTGCTTATGTAAGCCTCTCGCCTGTGCGCCATGTCGAGATGCCTACCCTGCACACGATGGCTGACAGCGAAGAGCACTTGACCCAGATGATCAAGGACATCAGCCAGCAGGAGAAACTGAACGAGGCATTGGTCATCAATGCCAGCATCGGTCATGTCATTTACATTAACCGCACAGCATCGTTCAACATCAACTTGAACCTGAACAACATTCTCGACAACAGGAATATCCAGACCGGTGGTTACCAGCAAGGTCGTATCGACACCAAGGATATTGCCAACACGGCTAACAAGTTCCCCAACAAGTACTACTATGCACAGGGGTTCAAGGTGTTCCTGAACTTGGGTCTGAAGTTCTAATCATTCATCACATTTAATTCAACAATCAACCAGATATTAATAAAACAAACAATACAACCATTATGAAACGTTTTAATTATTATCTCAGCCTGATGCTCCTGTTGGTGTTCACCGCTGCTTGCAGTGATGAGTTTGACCAGCCGCCCATGGTGATCCCTACCGCAGCGCACACACCCAACATTACCATCGCTGATTTCAAGGCCAAGCATTGGCAAGACGAGAGGAACTACATCGATACCGTCACCGAGGACGAGGTCATCCACGGTTGGGTAACGAGCAGTGACGAGAGCGGCAACATCTACAAGTGCCTCTACATCATGGATGAGTCTGGCGCGGGTTTGGCCATCTCAATCAACCAGAACAGCTTGTACAACAACTATCGTCTGGGACAAGAGATCGTTATTCCCATGAAGGGATACTTTGTGGGCAAGTACAACGGACAGCAGCAGTTGGGTTATCCCGAGTGGTACTCTGGCGGTAACGCTTGGGAAGCCACCTTCCTGCCTCAAGCCATGTGGGAATCGATGGCCGAGCTCAATGGCCTGCCTGATGTTTCCAAGATCGATACCCTCGAGATAACAATCGATCAGCTGAAGACCGATGCCGAGAGCATGTTGAAGTATCAGGGACGACTCGTGCGCATCAATGGGGTTACCTTTGATGATGCTGGTGAGCCCTTTGCTGTGACCCCTGTGCCCGGTAACACGTCAACCAACAACACCAACCGCAACATCACCGATGAGAATGGCAACCAGCTGCTTATCCGCAACAGTGGTTATGCTGATTTCCGTGGTGACATCATTCCCGATGGCGAGGTTGATGTAATTGGTTTGGTTGGATGCTATGGCACAACTTGGCAAATGTATCTGCGCAGTGCCACCGATGTCATTACTGGTGCCACTAGCGGTACCAAGGTGGCTGAGGCCATTGGAAAGCAAAATGCTGGCTCTAGGGCTTGGGTAACCGGATATGTAGTGGGTGCTGTAGCTCCCGAGGTGACTACCGTGAAGAGCAATACCGATATCGAGTGGACTGCTCCCTCGGTTCTTGATAACACGCTCGTCCTGGCCGATGATCCCGAGTGCAAGGACTATACCAAGTGTGTGATTGTTCCCTTGCCTCAAGGCTCACCCTTCCGCGAGGAGGCCAACCTCAGAGTTCATTCCAAACTGCTCAAGAAGGCCATCAAGGTGAAGGGCTCAATGGAAACCTATATGGGTGCAGCCGGCGTTGTCGTCCTCACTGGTGCTAAGGAAGAATATGAATTGCCTGCATTGCCTCCCGAAACTGGTTTGTCGCAGCTCAAGGAGACCTTTGACACCAAGATTCCTGATGATTGGAAGATTGTTACCTACGCTGGTGACAAGCCTTGGTTCTGGTATTCATATCCCAGCAATAATCCCACTGACTTCTTTGTTCAAGTATCGGGTTATAATGGCCAGAGACCTCCTCAAGACACTTGGTTGATCACTCCTGCATTGGACATCAAGAATGCCAAGAGCAAGACGTTATCCTTCGATGTTAATGTGAATCCTTACAAGGCCACTGACGACAAGTTTGAGGTTTATGTCCTTGACTTGGCAGATCCCAACCAGGCCTCTGTTAAGGTGAAACTCAACCCGACACTCCCGTCGCCTCCCGCTAGCACCTGGAGCGAGTGGACAACGGTCGATGACATTGACTTGAGTGCATTTGATGACGGTATCTACTTTATCGGTTTCCATTACTATGTAGAGGGAAATACGGCCAATAGCTATATGACATGGCGCATCGACAATGTTTCCTTCGGTTTCGGTGATGTGATTCCCTCGACACGTGCCGACTTCGAGACGATGGGCACGCCCCAAGGTAGCAAGTATGACACCTTTACCTCGGCCAAGGGCTGGACGGCAACCAACAGCCTCTTGTTCCAGGGTGGTGCAAGCGACGCTCCTCCTGTATACCAGTTCATCGGTCACGTGACGGGCAGTGAGACCAAGTTTGCAATGGCGCCGACGCTGAACGGTAAGACCTCTACTGTGGGCACCCTCAAATCACCGACTCTGTCAGGTGGCATGAAAAAGCTCACGTTTAACTATGGTGCAGCGTTCTCCGACAAGAACCTTGCCTTCCGCATCGACGTGAAGAAGAATGGCAGTGTGGTCGAGACTTGGACCGTCAACAGGACCGATATCACCGCCAAGACGGCTTACACCTTCGAGGAAACCTGCAATGTGACAGGTGACTTCACCATCGAGATCACCAACCTGTGCCCGTCTAACTCGACGAGCAACAAGGACCGTGTTTCGATCTGGAACCTTGTTTGGGAGCAGTAATCAATACTGACTACTAAAAACGGAATCGTTATGATTAAGAAAGCATTATGGATGGCTCTGGCGCTGGTGGCTTTGCTGCCGGCGCTGGCCCAGGGCCAGGATCAAGAGCAGCAGGAGCAGGAACGCCGCTATCTGATGTATGGCGTGATGTTCTACAACCTGGAGAACCTGTTCGATACCATCAATAATAATGGTAGCTATGACAAGGAGTTCTCGCCTGAAGGCGCACGCCAGTGGAACGGAACCAAGTATTGGCAGAAACAGCACAACATGGCCTACGCCATCAGTCAGATGGAGGTCAAGGGCTCACCTGCCGAGGGTCCCGTCATCATCGGTGTGAGCGAGATCGAGAACATCACCGTGCTGCAGGACCTCGTACGTCAGCCCGAGATTAAGGACCGTCGTTACCAGATCGTGCATCATGACAGTCCTGACCGTCGCGGCGTGGATGTGGGATTGCTGTACAATCCCCGCTTCTTTAAAGTGCTTAACGTGACCAATCAGAATATCGGCAAGTACCTCCCCGACTATCCCGAGTTCCGTACACGTGACCAACTTTGCGTCACTGGAATGCTCGCTGGCGAGAAGGTGTCGATTATGGTCAACCACTGGCCCTCGCGATTGGGCGGTGAGGAGGCTTCCAGCTATTTGCGCGAGGCCGCCGGCCGTATGGCTCGTGAGACCATGGATTCACTGTTGCGTGACGACCCCAACCAGGGCATCATCTTCATGGGTGACTTGAACGATGACCCGCAGAACAAGAGCTGTAGCGAGGCTATCGGTGCCAAGAAGGACAAGTCCTGTAGCGAGGCCTTGGGTGCCAAGAAGGAGATCAAGGACTGCATCGAGCCTGGCTCGTGCTTCAATCCCTGGTGGAACATCCTCAACAAGGGCATCGGCACCCTGGGTTACAAGGGCAACTGGAACCTGTTCGACCAGATCATCTTCAGCAATTACTTCCTGAAGAACTACGACAGCAAGGACAAGCCCACCTTGACCTTCTCTCGTGCCGAGGTGCTCAACCGCAAGTTCCTGCGCAGCAATGAGGGCGACCGTCAGGGTTACCCCATGCGTACCTTCTCGGCAGGCGTCTTCCTGAACGGTTACAGCGACCACTTCCCCACCATGATCTACCTGGTGAAGGAAATCAAGTAACCCACTCATCAACCCATCATCAAGGGGCAGTCACCATAGCGGCGACTGCCCCTTTTTTCTTTGATGGCCGCGGCGGTTACAGGCCGGTGATGCGGACGACGGGACCGAAGGGCTTGAGGTTGTCCTCGTTGCCGCCATGGGTGGTCAAAATCCAGGCCAGGGGCTTGTGGCGCTTGTCGTCGGGCAGTTTGGGGGTGGGGGCGTAGCCGTCGGTCAAGAAGACGAGGCCGTCGTACTCCTCGTGCTCGTAGTAGAAGTCGATGGCGGGTTGGAAATTGGTGCCACCACGACCGATCACGCGGATGGAGCTGGATGCCTGTTTGAGCATGATGGGCTGTTTGGTGGTGATTTCGCTGTCAAACTCGATGACCTCGATGCTCTCGATACCTTGCTTGAAGAAGCGGTTGATGACGGCGAGGAACTTGCGGATGTCCTCGTCAGGCACACTGCCGCTCACGTCAACGGCAACGAGCAGGCGGGTGCTGTAGGCATACTGGCTGCCCATGGCGTCGAAGCCGTAGCGGCGGTTGGGGCGCATGCGCGTCAGGTGGCGCTTGGTGCTCAGGATGCTGGCACGGAACTGGCTCAGGATAGCCCTGAAGTTCTGCTTGCTCACCAGCGTGCTCTCGATGAGGGCTCTGAGGTCTCCACCTAACGAACCCCACTGGTTGCAGCGCTGGGCGGTCTCGATTTCGTGATTGACCTTCTCGCTCATCAGCTCGTCCTCTTCCCACAACGAGGCGCCCGCATCGGCTGCCAGCAGGTC
>CACYAW010000115.1 GCA_902772455.1 uncultured Bacteroidales bacterium | reverse complement strand
TGAGGATCCCACCCGTTCCCGTTCCTGGCACAGAGCCCTAAGCGTCACCACACCGATGGTCAGCGACATGGGACGGCGTAGGTAACCGCCCCCTAAGAGAGGTGATGTCAGCAATGATGTCGCCTCTCGTTTTTTTTATCCCCCGCGAATGGACAGGCTGGACGGGTTGGACGGGCTGGACGGACTGGGCTGGACGGATGGGCTGGATAGTTTTTGTGGGATGAAGGAGTGTGGATGGATGTTTTTTACTAACTTAGCGAGCTGAAATAAATCCAGTTAGTAACCAAGATAAGAATATGATGTTTAGAATCAAGTATTTAATGCTCGTTGCCATGGCAGTTGGCATGCTGCTTCCCCTTGGTGTGAATGCCAGGGAACAGTTGGTTTATTCACCTGACGGCAACATCTGTGTGGGATTTGATGTGAAAGAAGGCATCCCTGTCTATCATGTGCTGTTCAATGGCAAGGAGGTGATTAAAGAGAGCCGCCTGGGCCTGGAACTTGCCAGCGTAAAAGGTAATGGTGAGTTTAATAATTTCGACAACAAGCAGGTTGCCAATCAGAACTCGCTGTGTGACGGTTTTTCGTTGATTTCATCAAGGCTGTCATCTTTTGACGAGACTTGGCAACCCGTGTGGGGCGAGGAGAGCAATATCCGCAACCACTATAGTGAAATGGCGGTAACCTTGCGTCAGGAAGAATTAAAGCGTTACATCATTGTGCGTTTCCGTGTCTATGACGATGGCTTGGGCTTCAGGTATGAATTTCCTCAGCAGCCCAACCTCACCTACTTCGTCATCAAGGAGGAACACTCGCAGTTTGCCATGCCAGGCGACCTGACGGCTTGGTGGATTGCCGGTGACTATGATACCCAGGAATATCAATATACTTGTTCGCGCTTGAGTGAAATCAGGCGATTGCTGCCTGGCACGATCACGCCCAACGCCTCACAGGAGCAGTTCAGCCCGACGGGTGTGCAGACGTCGCTCCAACTCAAAACCGATGATGGCGTTTTCATCAATTTGCACGAGGCCGCACTGGTCGATTATCCTTGTATGCACTTGAACCTGGACGACAGGAATATGGTGTTTGAGTCCTGGCTTACGCCTGATGCCCAGGGCAATAAAGGCTACATGCAGACGCCTTGCCATACGCCTTGGCGCACCATCATGATTGTGGATGATGCCCGCAAGATCTTGGCGTCCAGACTGATTTTGAATCTGAACGAGCCTTGCAAGATTGAGGACACCTCATGGATCAAGCCTGTGAAATACATGGGTGTGTGGTGGGAACTCATCACCGGCAGGAACACTTGGAACTATACCGACCAACTTCCCTCGGTGAAGCTGGGAGAGACCGATTACAGCAAGCTGCAGCCCAACGGCAAACATGGCGCGAGCAACGAGAATGTGAAGCGCTATATCGACTTTGCCGCCGCCAACGGCTTTGACCAGCTGCTCATCGAGGGATGGAACGAAGGCTGGGAAGACTGGTTCGGCAACAGCAAGGACTATGTGTTTGACTTTGTGACGCCTTATCCCGACTTTGACATCAAGATGCTGAATGACTATGCCCGCAGCAAGGGCATGCGCCTGATGATGCACCACGAGACCTCGTCCAGCGTACGCAACTATGAGCGCCACCTTGAAGCGGCTTATCAGCTGATGGACAAGTATGATTATAACTCAGTCAAGACAGGCTATGTGGGCAATATCATTCCGCGAGGCGAGCACCACTATGGCCAATGGATGGTTAACCATTACCAGTATTGTGTGGAACAGGCCGCCAAGCATCACATCATGGTCAATGCCCACGAGGCAGTGCGTCCCACAGGCTTGTGCCGCACGTGGCCGAACCTGATTGGTAACGAGAGCGCCTTGGGAACCGAGTATCAGGCCTTCGCCGGCACGCAGCCCGGCCATACCGCCATCCTCCCGTTCACCCGCTTGCAGGGTGGCCCGATGGACTACACTCCCGGTATTTTTGAGATGGATATCGCCACTTTCTCGCCCGAGAAGGATACCCATGTACTCTCGACCATCTGTGGCCAGTTGGCGCTCTATGTGACGATGTACAGCCCCCTGCAGATGGCTGCTGACCTGCCCGAGAACTACGCCCGCTTCATGGACGCTTTCCAGTTCATCAAGGATGTGCCTGTGGACTGGCAACGATCGGTTTATTTGGAAGCAGCCCCGATGGATTATGTCACCATTGCACGCAAGGATAAGAACAGCGACGCGTGGTATATGGGTAGTGTGACTGGTGCCAAAGCCCATGACAGCGCTATCAAGCTTGATTTCCTGGACAAGGGTCGCAAGTATGAGGCCACCATCTATGCCGATGGCAAAGACGCTGATTACAAGACAAATCCGCAGGCCTACACTATCACTAAGAAGACGGTGACATCCAAGACGACACTCAAGCTCCACAGTGCAGCTGGCGGCGGTTTTGCCGTTTCGATTAAACCGTTGTAAAGAAGGGGGGTGTGTATAATTCAAGCCTGTATTAATGTCCGTGCTACGCACGGAGAAATTAAACAAAATCTGTATAAAAATCATACAGAATAAATTTTCATTTTAATTTTATTAATAATTTTGCTTAATTTTTCGGCCGTTAGGCCGATCAATAACCCTGAGGCAAATTATGACACAGCTTCGTTTAGAGTTTAGAGGGGTGCGCTTGCGCGCCCCTTATTTTTGGGGGTATAAAAAGAATGGGCAACCAGCCGAAGCATGGTCACCCAAATCCTCTCACCCCCTGCGTGACAGGCAGGTATTCTAACCAACTGAACTAACACACCAACATGTGAGTGCTAAGGAGCATTTCTTTTCCAAAGCGACTGCAAAGGTACAGCGACTTTTTGAATTGACAAAATATTTTGACGAAAATTTTTCAAAAAAATATCACATCACCGATTAACTATCTGATAAACAATATGATAACTTAAAAGTTTTTTACGCCCATCAGATGACCGGATGATGTGATATCGAAAAATGAAACAGGTGTTTTTAGAGTCTCTCTTTTTCACTTGAACCGGCACCGGTACCCTTGTATTTGCTCTGAGCGGCGTTGAACTTGTAGCGCACGGTCAGTTCCACTTCGCGTGAGTCTTGGTTGAAATTCTGCCACAGAGTACGCTCACCATAATTCAGCCTGACGTGCTGCTGTGAATTCAGCAGATTATGGCCTTTCACCTGAACCGACAGGCGGTCGTTGAGGAATGACTTGGTGAGACCTAGGTCAAGTATGTATAGTGCTTTTGTGAGTGAAACATTCTCTTGGTCGCCTTTGCTGGTAAACGAGAAATCAGCGTTGGCGGTGAGGGTGGGAGTCAACTGGAAATTATTGTTGAACTGTGCAATCCAGATGGGGCGTTCAGGGCTGTTGAATCCTAAGGGAGAGGGTATTTTAATCCATTCTTTCATCATGCCCAGCGTGAGTGAGGGCTGATAGAGTCCGAAGCGTGGGCTGAGCGTCGCCATCAGCAACACGGCATCCTCGTTATCCACATTCTCTCGGTAGAGCCACGTTACCGACTCGCTGTCAGGCACCTCGCGGCCCACATTAACAATAATGTCATCGGTATGCTTGTACTCCAGCCTCACGGTCACCCAGCGGTACATGGCCATAAGCGAAGCATCGTGACGGATGGACGGTTTGAGCAACGGATTGCCGCTCTCCCATGTGAAACGGTTGGCGTAGGTCACGCTACTGCTCAATTCATGGTAATAAGGTCGCTTGATCTTCGCAGCATAGTTAGCCATAAGCTGCACCTGACCGGCACGTGCCATCAGGCCCACACTGGGGAAAAAGTGGTGGTAGTTGCGACTCTGTTCGGCGATGCGCACCCCCTGATTAAAATAATCGGTGTTTACATTCTCATTGCGAAGGCCCACCATTATCTGGCCGAAAGGCAGCTGATGAGCATACTCGGTAAACAGGATGTAGTTGTTTTCACGTTGCTCGGTGAATGACGTGGGCACAATCTGCTCAGGGTTGATGTAGTCGTCGTGGCGGCGCGTGTGGTCAAACTCGGTACCCACTTGCAGATTGCCGCTCCACAAGGGCCATGAGAAAACCAGTTTGGTTGCACACAACTGGTTGCGCACCACGCCTAAGCTGGTCACAGTGCGGCTCTGCTGCTCCTGACTCACCTCGTCGTTATACTGCCACTGGCGGTTTTTGGAGAAGACGTAGTCGCTATTGAAATCTATTGAGGTGCCACCCACCTTGCCGTTATAATAGATGTTGAGCGTGTGGGGCATATTGTACTTAGAGTGCTGGTAAATGCCGTTGTCAAGGTGGTCATAGAATTGGCCGTTGGCAGTCACATCGGCAGTGAATGTGCCACGGGTGCGATCCAGGAAATAAGCCTTGGTGTCATAGCGGAAACCGGCTGCATGATCATCGTTGAAGATGTAGTTGGCACCTATTGAAGTATAAAGCGAGTTGGAGTGATTCTTTATATCCATGTTCTGGTCCATGTGCCATACGGTATCGGCCTTCACAGCCAGTATCACTTCATCGTCCTGCATGTGGCGGTCATCGTTGTACCACACGCTGCCGAACACGTCGAGTCCCTTGTGGCGGTAGTTCCAGTTCAGGCCGAGTGCCAGATCGGGACACTTGCTCACATAATAGGAGGCCTGGGTGTTAAAACTGAAGCCCTCACCTTGCGGGCGCTTGGTCTTAATAAGAATGACAGCGCCAACCGTCGCATCATATTTCGCTCCGGGGTTGATAATCAGTTCCACGCTCTTGATGTCCTCGCTGCTGATCTGCTCCAGCTCAGTCTGATTCTGGAGCTTGCGGCCGTTGATGTAGATGAGCGGTGCGCCTTTGCCGAAAACCTCGATACCGTCTTTGGCCTTTTGTACGCCCGGCAGGTTTTCGAGCACGGCCTTGGCGGTTCCCACTTTGCTCAACAGCGTGTTTTCCACCTCGGTCTTGAGACCCTCGGTCGTCAACTTGAAGGCGGGGCGCTGCCCCTTGACGACCACCTCGCCCAGCATGGTGGCCTCGGGTTCCAGTGTGATGGTGCCCAAATTACTGCCAGGAGCATCCAGCACCAGCGTTTTGTAACCCAAGTAAGTGATTTTGATCAATGGCCTGGCGGCAGCGCCTGTGAGTGTAAATATGCCGTCACCATCGGTTGTCGTTCCCGCCACAAAGGCACTGTCGCTTGCATTGAGCAGCACCACGTTGACAAAGGGTGCCGGTGCGTTTGTCTCGTCAACCACGCGGCCAGTAAACGCGTCGGCAGCTGCCGTCATCACGACCAGCAGCGCCATCATCAGTGTGAAAAAGTATCTTTTCATTTGTCTATAGGTTTTATTGAGTTATCATCTTACCGGCAGCAAAAAGTATCCTACCGTTTTCCCTATAGACACACACCAGCGGTCGAAAAGTTGCAACCTTCAAGAGAAAACCGCACTTTCACCCTTTAGTGTGTTAAAAATGGCCGCTCCGCAACCCTCAAAAAAAAACGAGTTACGGAGCAGTAGAATTAACACTTCTGAAAAGATTAGCTAAAGAAATAAATCGTCCAAGGTAATCACCTTGGGTATGTTGCCTGAATAGGCGTTTTGCTTAATTCCCGATGAAGCAACCATCGTCAACATCAATGCCTTACGGGTTCTAGTTTCACTTCTGAATTGTTCTTGCCGCTCTAATAAGTGCTGATAGTAATCTTTGTTGATTTCGTATGGTGTCAATGAATACTTCATTTCACACAAATTGATTACTTGATCTCGACGATCAATCACCATATCAATTTGCGCTTTGTTGCCACCACTGCGGCTACGCCAGGAACAGACGTTACTCAAGATACCACTGATGCCTAATGCCTGTTTCAATTGCTTCACATGGGCGAAGCAAACCTGCTCAAACGCATAACCACTCCAAGCTCGCCGAGCCGGATTGTCTATCATATTACTCCATGTGCGTTCATCGTTGTGAGATGTTCCTGCGACAAAATGCAAATAGAAAAGGATATATAAGTCACATAGTTGATACATGGCATCACGCTCCTTTTTCCCAAAACCGTTGTATCGACGCACAAAGTCACAACTGCATAGGTTATTGAGAATTTCGGTAAGCAAACCGCCATCGGACATTTTGAGTGCTTCTCGAATTTCGTTACGAGTCATTCCCTGACCTCGCTTAGCTAATAAATTGACCACATTTCGATAATTGGTTGAATCATTGAACAGGGAACGGAATAGGAAAGTATACTCGGTTCTCAAAGGAGCATTAATGCCGAAAAACAAATCATCTATGTTTTGGTACACACTTTTGTCTTTCCTGAGCATACTCAAGTAGTAGGGCGTTCCTCCCGTTACGATGTAGCAATCCACAATCTGTTGGCGGGTCCATCCCATTCCGGCATGTTTTAGATACGTTTCTGTTTCATGCAATGTAAATTGCTCAAGTTTGATACTGCACGTGAGCCGATTGTACAATCCGCCCTTGTTGCCTATCAGTTTGCTCATCATCCATGTGGTTGCTGAACCACACACAACAAGTTTGAGATTATTTCGTGTGGAGGCAAACATGTTCCAAAATGACTCCAAGGCCTGCAGAAACTTTGAGCGGGGTGCATCCATCCAGGGCAATTCATCAAAGAAGATAATGATTCTTTCCTTATTGAGATTAGAAATGTAATGCTCCAGTTGGTTAAATGCCTCAAACCACGTGTTAGGGATTGGATATACACTGTTGGCGTATTTGTTGAGTTGCTTGTTGAACAAGGCCAATTGGTCGCGACGCGATCCTTGATATATGCCAGATGTGTAAAAGTCAAAATTATCACTATAGAATTGTTTCACGAGGAAAGTTTTGCCAATCCTGCGACGGCCGTACACGGCAATAAACTCGGCTTTGTCTGATTCGGTACAAGCCTGGAGAATTCCAATTTCCCGTTCCCTACCAATGATATCGTTTGCCATAATCTTTAATGTTTTTGGGCCACAAATATAATGAATTTTTGAGTTACGGAGAAGTAAAAATGAAAAATAGTGCTCCGTAACGGCAAAAAAAATGGCGTTACGGATGGGTAAAATATAAAATAGTGCTCCGTAACGCGTTTTTTTTAGGCGTTACGGAGCTGCTAAAGAATATAAACATCACTTTTTATAATTGATAGACCCGGGTCATGCCGTCGGGATCTAGGGGTGCGAAGGATTGTCCAAGCAGCACTATATAGAAACGTGGCAGACATTCAACAGGCGGGTGTTCGACGACGTAGCGGTCAATCTTACTGCGGGCGGCTTCACGCAATGTCTCGTCATCGCAAGGAACCAGCCGCTCTTTTTCTAGAAAAGCGATCTGCCAAAAAGCCATATAACCGATAATGTAACGCTCTACTGCTTGCTCTACACTATCGTCGTGGACGAGTTGCTCGATAGTGAATGAATCACTCTCGCACACAGCCACGACGGCCCATGATAGGTCGATATATTTCAATTCCTGTTTCATAGTCTGTTTTTCTCTTCATTACCGGCGCCAGTACCCTTGTACTTGCTTCGTGTCCAGTTGAAGTGGTAACGCACGGTCACTTCTGCATAGCGGGTTTCGTTAGTGCGGTGCTGCCACAGGGTCAATTCACCGAAGTGCACCAGCACGTCCTGGCCATTGCGATGAAACAGGTCATGCCCAGCCACCTTGACTGACAAGCGGTCATCCAGGAACGTCTTGGT
>CACYAW010000114.1 GCA_902772455.1 uncultured Bacteroidales bacterium | reverse complement strand
AGCCTCACCACGCCGATGGTACTGCGAAAGTGGGAGAGTAGGTAACCGCCCCCTAAGAGAGGTGATGTCAGCAATGATGTCGCCTCTCGTTTTTTTTGTCGGGTGCTGCCCCCCGACGTGAGGGTCCCACCCGTTTCCGTTCCCGGCACAGAGCCCTAAGCGTCACCACACCGATGGTCAGCGACATGGGACGGCGTAGGTAACCCCCCCCTAAGAGAGGTGATGTCAGCAATGATGTCGCCTCTCGTTTTTTTTTGTCGGGTGCTGCTCCCGGTGTGAGGATCCCACCCGTTCCCGTTCCTGGCACAGAGCCCTAAGCGTCACCACACCGATGGTCAGCGACAAGGGACGGCGTAGGTAACCGCCCCCTAAGAGAGGTGATGTCAGCAATGATGTCGCCTCTCGTTTTTTTTATTCCCACGCGCCTGGATATACTGGACGTGCTGGACTGACTGGATATACTGGATGGGCTGGACTGGATGGACTGGACTAACTGGATGGGCTGGACTAACTGGGCTGGATGGTCTTGCTCTGCTTGCTGGTGGGGGTGGATGGTGATGACGTGTGTATGATGTGGCCTATTTTTTGAGAAAAAAAGAAAAATTTCTTTAAAGGCTTGTTCGCTCCGAAAAATAGTTATAACTTTGTTGATTGATTTGAAACGATGAGACGTTTGTTGGCTATATTGTCATTGATTTTCGTTCTGGGGCTGGGAAATACGGCCTTGGCCGAAATCCAGTGGCATGAAACCAACCGTGAAGTGACAGGCAAGAGCCTGAATGATCCGCGCACGAGCGATGGCATTGAGATTTATGGTAGCAATGGAACCATCACTATTGTGACCCCCAAACGCATCAGC
Organism: uncultured Bacteroidales bacterium; assembly: GCA_902772455.1. Classification (GTDB taxonomy): domain Bacteria; phylum Bacteroidota; class Bacteroidia; order Bacteroidales; family Muribaculaceae; genus Sodaliphilus. Next base: position 7,090 of record CACYAW010000114.1, on the reverse strand, counting down.
GTGCGGGTTTATACCATTCTCGGGCAGATGGTCTCTCAGGCGACACTACAGCCTGGCACGAGCGAGTTGAAACTCGGGTCGAGGGGCATCTATCTGGTAAGGATAGGAAACTTGACCCAAAAAGTTGCCATCTGACCGTTTCACGGCATCGATAACAATTGACTAAAACCATTTAATAACCTTAACTAAACAAGAGAGTATGACTAATTTAGAGAACATTGACTGGGCACATCTGCCTTTTGGTTACATGAAGACTGATTATAACGTGCGCTGCACGTTCAAGGATGGCAAGTGGGGTGAAATCGAAGTCACCCAGGACGAGACCATCAACCTGCACATGGCTGCCAGCTGCCTGCACTACGGTCAGGAGATTTTCGAGGGTCTGAAGGCCTTCCGCGGCAGTGATGGTAAGATCCGTCTGTTCCGTCCTGACGAGAATGCCAAGCGCCTCCAGAACAGCGCCCGTGGTATCCTCATGGAGCCGCTGCCCGAGGACATCTTCATGGAGATGTGCAAGAAGGTTGTCAAGCTCAACGAGCGCTTTATTCCGCCTTATGGCAGTGGCAGCTCGCTCTATCTGCGTCCCGTTGAAATCGGTATCTCGCCCCGCGTTGGTGTGAGCCCCGCCGATGAATATACTGTAATCATCTTCGTTACCCCTGTTGGCCCGTACTTCAAGGAGGGCTTCCACTGCACTAAGGTCGCTGTTTTCCGCGAGTATGATCGTGCTGCTCCCTGTGGCACTGGCCGTTGGAAAGTGGGTGGTAACTACGCTGCCGGTATGGGCGCAACCGCTCGTGCTAAGGCTGCCGGTTACAGCGCTGCCCTGTTCCTTGATCCCAAGGAGAAGAAGTACCTTGACGAGTGCGGTCCCGCCAACTTCTTCATTGTCAAGGGTAACACCTACATCACCCCGAAGTCGGGCTCTATTCTGCCCTCAATCACCAATATGAGTCTGCAGCAGATTGCCCGCGACCTGGGTATGGAGGTTGAAGCTCGTCCGATTCCTCTGGAGGAACTTGCCGAGGCTGATGAAGCAGCCGAGTGCGGCACTGCAGCCGTTACCGCTCCCATCAGCGAGGTTGTTGACATGGACAAGGATGTGCACTATGTAATCCGCAAAGACAATAGTGTGGGTCCCAAGGTGACTGCTCTGTACAACCGCCTGCGTGCCATCCAGATGGGTGACTATCCCGATGAGCACGGCTGGGTAGTCATGGTTGACTAAGCCAATAATATGCTGGATTGCTTATCCATCATTCAACGATACTATACACCCGGTAATGATGATTACCGGGTGTTAGTTGTTCATAGCCGTCAGGTTGCCGACATGGCGACCTCGATTGCTCAGCGCCTGATTGATCGGGGCACGCCCGTTGATATCGAGTTTGTTGAGGAAGCTGCGATGCTGCACGACATTGGCATGTGCCGTACCGATGCTCCTGGCATCCATTGCCACGGTCGGGAACCTTACATCCTGCACGGTGTCATTGGTCGTGAGATGCTTGACGCAATGGGACTGTATCGGCATGGACGGGTGTGTGAGCGGCACACGGGTGCCGGTATCACGGCTCAAGAGATTATCGCTCAGCATTTGCCCATCAAGCCAGTCAGGGACTTGCTTCCTGAAAGCTTGGAGGAACGGATCATTTGCTATGCCGATAAATTCTTCTCCAAGAGCCACCCAGGCGAGCCGGCAAAGGCGATAGAACGGGTGCGCCAGTCTCTCGCGAAGTTCGGCCCCGACACCATCGCGCGTTTTGACGCGATGCATGAAGCTTTTGGGAACTTATGAAAAAAGTGCCGCACCACCCCGAAGGGTAGTGCGGCTGCTTTAAATACGTTTGTCGTGCTCGCTGAAGGATTACTTGCGGATACCGAGTTCCTTCTTAGCGATGAGGGCGCGATAACGGTTGATGTCAACACGCATCAGGTAATCGAGCAATTTGCGACGCTTACCAACCAACATCTATCTGGGCCTCGGGAGAACCAGTGTCAGTATTGCTTTTGCCGTAAGTGCCAAAGATCTCTTTCTTTTTCTCTGAATCTAAGTACATTACAATTAGTTTTAAAAAATATTTCGTAAAAGCGGTGCAAAGATACAACCGTTTTTTGAATTAGCAATATCAAAACCGAGATTTTTTACTCAATATCACCAAATTATTGGGGATAGGCCATGCTGGACAAGGTATGAATTGGCGGTCGAGAAGTGGTGGGTGCCAAAGAAGCCTCCCCTGTTGGCCGACAATGGGGACGGGTGTGCGGCGGTGAGCACCAGATGACGCGTGCGGTCAATAAAGGCTCCCTTGCGCTTAGCGTATGACCCCCACAGCATAAATACCAGGTTTTCACGCTCTCGTGCCAGGTGGGCGATGACATGGTCGGTGAACGTTTCCCAGCCACGTCCCTGATGCGACAGAGGCTGGTGGGCCTGTACCGTCAGCGTCGCATTAAGCAGCAGCACACCTTGGCGTGCCCACCGTGACAGATCGCCGTTGGGTGGTATCGGCGCGCCCACATCGTCATGCACCTCCTTGAATATATTAACGAGCGACGGGGGCATCGGAATGCCATCATTAACGCTGAAACACAGTCCGTTGGCTTGACCAATACCATGATAAGGGTCCTGCCCCAGAATCACTACCTTTACTTGTTCGAACGGTGCGGCGTCAAATGCAGCAAAAATCTGCCGTCCGGGCGGGAATACCTGATGGATGCGGTACTCCTGCCGAACAAAGTCAGTCAGTTGCTTGAAATAGGGTGCCTCCCACTCATCGGCAAGCACACGGTTCCATGATGGTTCGATGCGTACAGTCATAATTATGCGGTTTCTTACACAGTTGTGCAGATGTTGTCCTCTGGTCGGCAGGCGCGCAGTAAATCGCCCAAATTGCCCCAATAAGTTGCAAAGTTACAGAAATTGCCGTAATTTTGCACCTGCATTTCCCAAGAAATGTCATTTGGACCCGTAGTTCAATGGATAGAATAAAGGATTCCGGTTCCTTCGATTGGGGTTCGACTCCCCACGGGTTCACCTTAACTGTCGCTAAGTAGTTAATAAACAACTATTTGGCGATTTTTATTTTCTTTCATCTCCATATCCATCCCCATATAATTGGCCATTATTCATACTATACCTGGTGTTATCTTGTTAAATTGAACAGATAGTAGGTTGTTGTTATGAACATAGGCACGAAGTTATTAGCAGAGATGCAGAAGTTTTGAACACTTTGAAACAAGTGATATCAATATGAAGAAAAATGTTGTATTTTTGTGGCTAAAAACCATAACAACACCAAAACACCTAATTTAATTCTTATGAATTACGATTACACCAAAAAGTATGGCGAACTGGTAAAAAAGATGGCAGCTGAGTTTAGCAAAGGCCGCGATATTTATGAAGCCGCTTCGGCGTTGACAAAGTATGCTGAATTGAATTTTGCGTATTCACGCTACGCATATAGAGAATTATATGATAAGTTCTATCCAGAAAAGCAAGAAACCGTTACGTTTGTCATTGATAAATATGTGATGTCTGATGATGTTGCAACAACCTTTTTAGAGAATCTTTTTGCCGATTATAAAGAAGAAAACCGATTTATAGAACGCAATATAGGTGATGCGTATTCTTTGCTTCGTCAAATCCAAAATCTTTTGCAAGGAATGGCAATTACATCCCATCCAGAAGATGGTCCCGAAGAACTATATAAATTTGCCATAGATAAAATTATTAAACCGGTTGTAAAAGAGGCATATGAGAATGAAGATTATATAGAATCTATCCTGAGATCTCATGAATCTGATGATTGCACAGAAACGATTCATTCAGATCCGGAACATGAACAAGGAAACCATGGAACGAAAGTTTCTGATGAACTATCAAAGGGTGCATTCAAAGAAAAGCGTAAAAATTCAAAATCAACAAAATCCGAAACTGAATCAGTTGTTTTTCAAGTAAAGGATGAGAATCAATGCGCGACTGTATATAAGTTCTTGAAAAATACTGCGGCTATAGATGGGGGAACCTCGTTTAATGAGTTTCTTGATGCGGTTGAGAAAGCGGATATGAGTGAAATTACTCCTGGTACGCTTACAAAGTTCAGAAGCGCTGTTGCCAGGATGAAATGGATGATTAAAGGGGATGTCGATCTTTGGTCGAAAAATGCTTGTGGATCTATAGGTAAAACGCCTAGTCAAGCAGCCTCTAACAGTACTAATACTGGCAAGTGGTTTGAGGATTTATGTGAGATTATTCCAGAAGATGTAATCAATCATTAAAATTATTATATTGCGCAATAGGTTGCAATAAATATTTTTGTGGGCAATAAATACAATTCACTGAAATACAGAAAGATACAAAGAATAAATTATCGCATTTTGTCACACAAACAATAAGATTGCAATATAACATCGGCAGTAACTTTGCAATGTCCAAATAAATGAGGACTGGCGCAAAGGTTCTGCGACCGAGAGCCAATTTTATGAGGACATTGCCAAGGTTGAGTGAGAACCAACTCGAAAGAACCGCGGCCTATATAAAAATGTCGAGTAATCAAATTTCGTTAAGAGAGATCTTGGCTAGTGAGGCCAATGTGATCCTTCAAGTTTCCTCTGATGACTTGAAGATGTTTGCCCAAGACATCTTGATCGGGGCAAAGAGTGTAGCGATGCTGGAGGCAGAGACTGCTGCATCAGGTGACCAACTGTTGACCATCGATGAAGCTTCAAAACTTCTCGCTGTGTCAAAGATGACGCTCTACCGATGGGACCAGAGCGGTGTCCTCAAGAAGCTGGAGATCGGTGGCAAACGCCGGTATCGTAAGAGTGATATCGATCGTCTCGTGGGTGGTAAAATGTGATACGCCATGAGAAGCACGTTAAATCATCAGTTCTGTAAGTTCTGCCTCTAAATGGAGGTTGAACTTACAGACGAAGAACACACAAAAAGATAACGTCATGATTAGCAAAGACTTCACGAAGATTCCGAATACCCTCATTCGAACGTCAGTACTTTCTACTCTCGAAAAGGTAGTGTGGTGCTACATTGCTTCTATGCGAGACGGATACAATTATCCAGTTCGTTTTATTTGTGAAGTGCTGCACATCAAAGCCAAGACATGGCGCAAGTGCGTATCCGAACTGCAAAGGCGAGGTATGATTTCAGTGCAGATTATGCGTGGACATGCGAATGTGTATAAGGCTATAAATGACCCTTCCGTATGGAACCTACCCCTGGTCCCAAGGGTAGGGTACTCAAGCGGCCCCCCAGTCCCAAGAGCACCATCACTTCGGCCCCAAGGGTACCTGGGTACACATTATAATAAAGAAGATATAAATAAGACTATCATCGATGATGTGCGCGAAAGGCTTAAAAAAGAAGTAATGATTGATGCCAATATTGAACTTGCTTGCATGAGCTGTGGAATAACCACCGAACAATACAAGCAGCTTGCGGCAATGATTATCGCTGATTGGACATTTAAGGATCTTCCCGAAGGAGAGTGGACAAAGAAACACTTCCTGAATGTGCTGCATTACAAAGTTGACAATTTAAAAAACAATCAAAATGGAAAAACCAATAATAAATCAAATCCCGGAGGAAACTCCCAAGCCGAAGATAGATATGCAAATCGTAGAGGAACTGACGCAAAAGATCATACAGCGAAAGATTATGGTAGATCGTTTTAGGTTCAATCTTACGCCTCAGAGTGCTTTAAATTTGCTTGCGGCTCACTATGCAGCTGCAGTAAGAATGCGTCACGGGAACCCTCAGTTCGACGAGAACACCAATGAGAACCTGCTTCAGATGGCCAACTACTTAACCCAAGAGGAACCAAAGTTTGGCGTGATGATGTGCGGCACCTGCGGCAATGGAAAGACCACGCTGCTCTATGCCTTGCAGAGCGCCCTCAACTATCTTAACCAAATGGGGCATTTCACGTTCCTGAGCGAATATTTCCAGGTAGGCATGGAGATAGTTGACGCCAAAGATATCGTTATCATGGCCAAAGATTTGAAGGCTATACGCAATCTGCGGTCACGCTCGATGCTGGCCATAGATGACCTGGGTAAAGAAGCCGCCGAGGTGTTGGACTTTGGCAACGCTCTCAGCCCCGTTATTGATCTGCTCGAGTATCGCTACCAGCACCAGCTGTTCACTGCTATTACCACCAATCTCACCAACGAAGAGATAACTAAGAAGTATGGAAAGCGAATTGCCGACCGCTTTAACGAGATGCTTGAGGTCATCATCTTTCAAGACATCACTTATAGGCATTAATTGCCAGCGATTTGGTGTGGTATGAGATAGTTTATATTGAAGCTGTTATTGTACCTTCCGCTGGCGTTTTCGGACGCCAGCGGAAGGTCGTTTTGGGTTGCGACTTTTTGTGAGTGCGTGACAAAAAACGGCCAAAAATTTAACATTTGAAGGTGGTCTCAAAAGTGGCCGTAAAACCAGTATTCATCGGGGTTCTTTCAGAAAAAAAAGTGTTAAAATACACGTTTTTTTACGACTTGTAAAGGATTGAAAAAATCAAATGCTTGATAATCAAGCATTAAAGGGTTAAAAAGGGAAATTTTTCCCTTTGTCTCTCTCTCAGGATCCCCCTACCGCCCTGCGGGGCGCTTCTGAAAATGGCCGTCAAAAAAGCGCTATATGCTGGGAGAATGTGCGGTAATGTCGCTTAGGTGCATAGATGAAATCGGGCGACAGTTCGGTTTCATCCATGCCCTGGGGACAAATTCGGCCTGGTGCAAAGGCCGAAGCATAGCGGAATGGCCTTTGCCCTGGCATTTTCGGCATTTATGTTGTGCGGTGAGATGGTTTCAACGAATGCTGTTACCGCTTTTCTCCGTGGCGATAACAGCCGCTTTCAAATGGTTACGTCTTGCTGATGCATTGTGTTGCCTGCTGGGACTTCATGAATGATTAAGCGGAAAATTTTAACATTTGGGCTTCCTTCTTTAGAATGCCGTAAAAATTCCTATTTCAGCAAGTTAGACTATAGTCTTACGGACGAGAATTTGTTAAAATCACATTTTTTCCGCACTTCAAAATAAATTTCCGCTGATTATCAGCGGATTAAAG
>CACYAW010000113.1 GCA_902772455.1 uncultured Bacteroidales bacterium | reverse complement strand
GATGTCGCGCACGTCGTCACCATACTGGTACTCGCGCACCTCGCTGAAGGTCATACCCCTGCCCTTGAAGGCCGAGTGGTATTCGCCGGCAAATATGTTTTGCGACAGGCCCTTGGTCTTGATTTCTATCTTGCGGACCTTACGCAACAGTTCATTGGTATCCATTCTAGTTGTTAGTCCTTAGTCCCTAGTTTCTAGTCCTTAGTTTCTAGTCTCTAGTTTCCAGTTTCTAGTCCCTAGTGTTTCTAGTCCCTAGTTTCTAGTTGAGAAGCGACTCTAAACTCTAAACCCTAAACTCTAAACTTTTTCAAGCCGAAATCGGCTTGAAAACTTAAGGCACTGCGATCTTGTCCAGGATATTGCTGATAATCTCGTCGGCGGTGATGTTGTTGGCCTCGGCCTCATAGGACAGACCCAGACGGTGACGCATCACGTCGTGGCAAACGGCACGCACGTCCTCGGGGATGACGTAGCCGCGGTTGCGCAAGAAGGCGTATGCCCTCGATGCCAACGCCATGTTGATGGAGGCACGGGGCGAAGCGCCAAACGAAATCATGCCCTTCAGGTCATTCAAGCCATAGTCGCCGGGGAAGCGTGTGGCAAACACGATGTCCACGATATATTTCTGGATCTTCTCGTCGATATAAATCTGCTGCACCACCTTGCGGGTGTCAACGATGTCGGCAGGAGTAACGAGGGGACGCACCTCAACGGGGTCGGGAGCGATGTTCATCTTGATGATTTCGCTCTCCTCGCTCTTACTGGGATAGCCAATGAGCACCTTCATCAGAAAACGGTCCACTTGGGCCTCGGGCAGCGGATAGGTGCCCTCCTGCTCGATGGGGTTCTGGGTAGCTAGTACCAGGAAGGGGTCATCAAGCTTGAAAGTCTGCTCACCGATGGTCACTTGGCGTTCCTGCATGGCTTCGAGCAGCGCGCTCTGCACCTTGGCGGGTGCACGGTTAATCTCATCGGCCAGGACAAAGTTGGCAAATACCGGGCCCTTCTTGACCTCGAACTGTTCCTTTTTGATGCTGTAAATCATGGTACCTACCACATCGGCGGGGAGCAAGTCGGGAGTGAACTGGATGCGCGAGAAGCGGGCATCGATGAGCGATGCCAGTGTGCTGATGGCCTTGGTCTTGGCGAGGCCGGGGACACCTTCAAGCAGCACGTGCCCGTTGGCGAGCAACGCGATAAGCAACGAATCCACGAGATGCTTCTGACCCACGATGGTCTGATCCATGCCCTGACGAATCAGGTTCACAAAATTACTTTTACTTGCAATCAGGTCGTTTAATTCCCTGATGTTGACTGTTTCTGCCATATCAATATCGGTTTTTCTCTATTTTGTCTTTTGAATCGATTTTACAAGGTGCAAAAGTACATCATTACCCAACACCCGTGCGTGAAAATCACGTTAATTTAACAAATATATTGTTAAAAGCTTAACACTATCGGCCACCCCCACCCCAAGACCCGGCCAACTTGCCGAACAAAAAACGGCCAACTTGCCGAACAAAAATCGGCCAACTTGCCGAACAAGCGTTCTTAACTGTTGAAAAATATGAGATTGGGAGGCGGCAATGTGGAAACTATTCATTATCTTTGTTGCGCCTTATATAACTAACTAAAAAGCTGAATATAATATAGTCATGAAACTGAACCTGATCACTTTTGCATCGTCGCTGGCTAGCCGCGAGTCTATCTTCACCGACCATCACGAACTGCTCGATGCCATAGCCGAGCGTTATGACCTGTGCTATATCTTCCCCGAGGAATTGGACAAGCCCTTGCCCGAGGGCGCCACGATGGTGCTCGTGGGCAGCGGTGGAGTCGAGGAAATTGTCAAGGCCAACATCGACCGCCTGCCGCCCTATGTCGTGCTCATTGCCGACGGCCTCAAGAATTCGCTGGCCGCCTCGCTCGAAATCCTGTCGTGGATGCGCCAAGCCGGCCGCCACGGCCGAGTGCTGCACGGTCCCACCAGTTTCATCATGCAGGGCATTGACGATTATGCCACGGCCCACAACGCCATCAGCAAGTTGCAGGGCAAGCGTGTGGGTGTCATCGGCAAGCCTTCGGGATGGCTCATCGCCAGCAATGTGGACTATCAGGCCATGCACGAGCGCTGGGGCATCGAGATGGTGGATGTGCCCCTCGACGAGGTGGTCAAGGGCTATGAGGCTGTGCCCGACGACGAGGTGCAGAACCTTGCCGACCACTTCATCAACAAGGCCGTGGGCATCCTGGAACCCTCACGCGACGAGGTGGTCAAGGCGATGCGCCTCTACCGCTCGGTCAAGGGCATCGTGGAGCGCTACCGCCTGAATGCGTTCACCCTCAACTGCTTCGACCTGATTCCCACGACCCATACCACGGGTTGCGTGGCGCTGGCACTACTCAACCAGGAAGGCATTCCCGCCGGCTGTGAGGGCGATGAGCAGACCCTGCTCACCATGCTCGCCATACAGGCTGCCACAGGCGAGATGACCTTCATGGCCAACCCGTCAAAGATTCTGGACAATACCGCCCATGAGATGGTATTTGCCCACTGCACCATAGCCCCCGCGATGACCGACCGCTACATCGTGCGCGACCACTACGAGTCGCTGAGCGGTGTCGCCGTCGAGGGCGTTTTCGACCCCATGGACATGACCGTGGTCAAGTGCGGCGGGGCAGGCATGGAGCACTACTTCATCAGCCGTGCCCGCCTGCTGGAATGCACCACTAACCCCAACATGTGCCGCACCCAGCTCCACCTGCGCCTCGAAGAGCCAATGGACTACTTCCTCGAGCGCAGCATCGGCAACCACCACGTCATCGTCCGCGGCGACCACACCCAACGCCTCTCCGCCGCCCTGCGCCTCCTCGGCGCATCTTCGATTTAACAGCTAAAGCTGTGCTTAATGGAGAATGGAGAATGGGGAATGGAGAATGGAGAATGGAGAATGGAGAATTGGGAATGGGGAATGGGGAATGATTAATGAGTATAATACCTAAGAGATTCGCAATATGGAAGAGTTTCTATTTCAATTTGAGAAGCTGAATGCTTGGCACGAAGCACGTAAACTGGTAATTGACGTCTATCGGTTGTTGGAAAAATTTCCGAAAACCGAGAATTACGCTCTGTGCGACCAGTTGCGTCGAGCCGCAATTTCTGTACCCTCCAATATAGCCGAAGGCTCTGGGCGAATGGCTATCAAAGAACAAACGCATTTCCTTGAAATAGCATTTGGTTCATTAATGGAAATCTATTGCCAACTACAAATAGCTGTTGACCTCAGTTATATCTCTGCCGAAGATTTACAAAATATAAAACACAGAATCTTTACTACTTCAAAACTCATAAGTGGGCTGCGCACAAGCAAACTTGCACAATTGAACGGCTGAAAGCCGTCTCTTTAAACATTCTCCCTTCTGCACGGCTTAAGCCTGCTTAAGCCGTTACCGATAAAGCACGTATGCGCTCATGGGGGCGAGGATTCCCTTGAGGACGCCATTCTTTACCTGAAGGCGCTGTTTGGTCACGGCGTCGCGGTATTTGCCGTTGCTCAGGGTCACGGGGATGGCTACCCGAGCGGCCTGCTCGTCGAGGTTAATGACCACGGCGGCCTTGTTGCCACGCTCCACAATAATCTGCTTGCCGTTCTCGCTATAGACGATGTTCTCGGGCTCATTGATGTTGCGGTGGCGGAACTCGTTGACGGCTTTCACCACGGGGTGCTTGAACTCGTCATTGCCCACCTTGCCGATCTCGTTGTCACCCCAGTAGTTCTCGCGGGTACTGCCGTGAGGGCGGCTGTAGAACAGCGGCGTGCCATACTTGCGTGCGGTCAGGAAGACCCATCCCAGGCGGATAAGCTCGTCGCTCATGCCGGCCGAGGCGTGTTCGTTGCAGTAGGTGTCGTGCGACTCCACCCAGGTCACCAGGTGGGCGGGATCCACCGAGTGGTGCCAGGTCAGCAGATTGTCGGCGCGGGCATCATGCTTGTTGAGCACGTTGCGCAGCACCCAGCCGTAGTTGCTGGCCGTGAGGTCCATATACTCGGCATAGCCCTGCTCGGGCACATTGCGGTCCTGCAGCACCTCGCCATAAATGAACAGGTCCTCGCGCGGCAGGGCCAATCTGAGGCCCTTGACGGCCTTGCGGCCCATGGCCACGTCCCAGAAGTCGTTCTCGGGCGACTTGGGGTCACGCATCTCATTAGGCAGGCCGATGTGCTTGGCCGTGTCGTAGCGGAAGCCCCTTGCACCGCAGGCCAACACATCGTTGACATACTGCATGTAGTAGTACTGGAAGTCGGGGTTCTCGGTATTCACGTCGGGCAGCGTACCCATTTCACCCGTCGTGCACTGGTAGCGGTCGCTATAGTCCTTGATAGGCCACAGGCCGTTGGCGTGGAACAGGTTCTCGCGGCCATTCACGGCGCTGTCCAGGCGCGCGTTGATCTGCGTGCGGTCAATCACCGTGTGGTTAGGCAGCACATCCACGATGACGCGCAGCCCCAGGCGGGTAGCCTCGTCGCACATCGCCTTGAACTCGTCGCGCGTGCCCAGCTGGTAGTTGCCGATGGTCCAGTCCGTCGGCTGGTAATGATAGTACCACTTGCCGTGCCCGAACAACTGGCGTCCTCCGCCCTCGCCCACAACGCACTCGTTGATGGGCGACGTCTGCACGATGGTGTAGCCGGCGTCCTTGATTTCGGGCAGGTGCTGCTTGATGGTGTTGAACGACCACGACCAGGCGTGGAGAATAATCTCGTTATTACTCTCGGCCACCTGTGCATGACCAGCCATCAGACCCATGAGGGCAATCAAAACGATAGAAAAAATCTTTTTCATATACACTAAAATCTTGTTTAATCCTCGCAAAGATAGTAAAATAGTTTCTAGTTGCCATTCCCTAGCTCCCAGTTTTTAGTTTCATCCACACGTACACACGCCCAAATAAAAGGTTGTTTAATTTATTTCATGTTGTTCAAGTTGTTTGACAAAAAGAGAGTGGATGCAGGCTATGGACTAAAAAACTAGGGACTAGGGACTAAAAACTAGAAACTATTTATTATATTTGCAGCCGAATAACAAATACATTCTTTTTTAAACCTGTAAGACATTAACAGAATCAAGAAAATGAACGAAATTGAAAAACTGAAACCGACGTGCATCTG
>CACYAW010000112.1 GCA_902772455.1 uncultured Bacteroidales bacterium | reverse complement strand
GAATTTCAACAATGTCAAAGAGCTCAATGGTTCAAGTGAACCGAGTTTGTTTGAAAATTTTATTTATTAACCGTCCACAATTTTTAGTGGACAGCAATGGAACCATCTGAATGCTCTGAGAATTAACTCAGATTCTTCAGATGGTTCAATTGTCGTAGCATTTTAATGGTGTGCAGATGCTTCTCTAACCACTAAACTCTAAACTGCGAGCGCAGCGAGCATCACTACTCGCTGTAGTTGTGGTCGATAACGATGGAAACCGTGTCGTCGGGGACAAGGGGCTGCAATTCGGCTCGCAGCTCCTCGATGAAGGCGGCATCGTCATGGACGGTGATGTCGGGCACCACGTCGAGAGAGACACGGCGCTCGTCCTCAAAGTAGTAGAAGCCGTGAACTTGCTCGACGTGCTCGTGGGCAGCAGCGGCCTGCATGAGGGTGTGCTGCAATTGGGCACGCTTGTTTTCGCCTGTTGCGACGGCATACACGCCAACGGTCATGATGATGCCGTGACGGGCAAACATCTCCTCGCTGATGCGGCGTGTGAGGCCGTGAATCTGATGGGCATCCATGGTGTCCATGACATTGATGTGCAGCGAGCCAATCTGCACGTCGGGGCCGTAGTTGTGGACAATGATGTCAAACACGCCGTGAACACCGTCAAAATCGTTGACTTCTTTCTTGATTTGCGACAGCAATTCGGGCGAAATCTTGGCACCTAGCAACTCGTTGACAGGCGAAGCCAGCATCTCGATACCGGCCTTGATGATGACTAGCGAGATGAGGGCACCCAAGATACCGTCGAGTGATACATGCCACAGCAGCATCACGCCTGCCGAGACGAGCGTTGCCAGCGTAATGATGGCATCGAAAAGGGCATCGGAGCCTGAGGCGATGAGCGCGTCGCTCTTGAGTTTCTCGCCCTGTGACTTGACATACCTGCCCAGCACCAGTTTCACGACAATCGCCACGATGATGACGATAAGGGTTGTGGTCGTGTAAGTGGGTGTTGTCGGCTCAATAATCTTTTTTATCGACTCGATGAGCGAGGTCACACCTGCCGATAGCACAATCACGGCAATGATGATGGCGCTGAAGTACTCGATACGCCCGAACCCAAAGGGGTGCTTCCTGTCGGCCGGGCGCTGCGACAGTTTGGTGCCCACGATGGTGATGACGCTCGAGAGCGCGTCGCTCAGGTTGTTCACCGCATCCATGACGATGGCCACCGAACTGGCCAGCACGCCAACACCTGCCTTGAATGCAGCCAGCAACACATTGGCAATGATGCCAATCCAACTTGTCCTGATAATCTGTGAAGAACGATCCATATTAGTTTATAGTTTTTAGTTTTTAGTCTTTAGTTGTCAGTTGTTAGTTGTTAGTTTTGGATTGCGAAAATTTTCGCAACGAAAAATTTCTCAATATATAACAAGTTGATTTATAAACACTTACACGTACGTATATCATGATTTAATCAATGATATGATACCACAAAGTTGCAAATTTTGTGGGTTACAATCAACAAAAAAAGGCAAAAATTGTTGATTGGAGTCAACAAAACCGGGTTTTTGAAGCTAAATCGGGTTGGGGTGCCACAGGTGGAGGCCTGCTGCCGTGGCCAGTTGCCCGGCGAGGTGCAATAGGTCGGGCGACGGGTTGTAGAGGGTGAGGTGGGTGTCACCGCCACTGGTTGTAATCAGGGCCGCGCCATCGTCAATGATAGCGCACAGGTGGCCGTGGTGCAGAGCTTTAGTCAACCACTCGACTAAAATCTCTGGCTCGGGGTTCTTGGTCCAATCATCGCCACCACGATTCACCGTCAGGTCATGGTAACAGTTCAACTTCAACACCACATCGGCCAGCTGTCGGCACAAGCGTTCATGCCACGCCCCGGTCAAGTAATACTGCTCCACGGCAAAGAACTGACCGCTGCTGTCTTTTGACACCTGCTCAGGCAAGAAGTCTATCACCCAATAGGGCTGCAAAAGCAGCCGTTCCGTTATTTCATCAAAAATCCTGTCCATTTTCACCTACAAAGTTAACTAAAAAACCAAGGTAAAACCAAATATCCGAAAAAAACAGGTGAACTTGTTGGTTCGATGCGTGTCTTTCACTACCTTTGCAAGTTGTAACCATTCAATTGAATTACCGTGAGCAATAATAATGACAACAATACGGGCGGATTTGACCGCTTTCGTGACCGCCACCCCATCCTTGTGAATTCCGGGCTGATGGTGCTGGCATTAGTGGCGCTGGGCTATATCGCCCTGCTGTTTATCGACGTGTTCACCTCCCACGGGCAACAGGTACAGGTGCCCGACGTGCGCAACCTGCCGCTGGAGAAGGCTATCGACATCCTGGAGGATGCAGGCCTGCGTTGGGAAATCAGTGACTCGACCACGTTCTATGAGAACTACAAGCCGGGTACCGTCATCGATCAGGATCCCAAGGCCAAATCCTATATCAAGAAAATCCGTATCATCTACCTGAACGTGAACGCCATGCATGCGCCCATCATCGCATTGCCCAAGCTGGTTGACATGCCGGGCCGTCAAGGTTTAGCGACATTAAAAGCCATGGGCTACAAGCATGTGACGGTGGACAGCATCCCCAGTGAGATGGAAGGTCTGATTCTGCAAGTCACAGTGGACGGCCACAACGTGGCTCCCGGCACTCCCGTCAGTGTGAACAGCAAGATCAAGATCACCGTGGGCGACGGCTCGATTGTGGACCTCAATCCTGAACAAATCATCGATCCTGCGCTGATGGACTCCATCGATGAGGCCAATTACCAGGATGCTCAGAAGAACTATGAGGAAGAGATGAAAGCCGCCCAGGCCCGCGCCGAGCAAGAACGCAAGTCCCAAGCCAGCAGCGAGGAGAAAAAAGACAAGGACAGAGATAAGGAAAAGAAAAAAGAGTCAGACAAGGGCAAAAAGAACTGATTATCGACGCCCTCTTTATGGCAGATTGGCTCTTGCCGTGTCGAGAACAAGCTGATCATATCAACATATTAAAATACTGAAAATGGCAACCAGTTTTTACACCAAATGCGAGAATGCCAATTTGGCAAAGATTCTGGAGAAGAAGGGTTATACATTCTTCACAAAAGGTGCTTATAATCTGAATATCATCGGCATCAGGTCGAACCAAAAGAATAAAGTGACCAATCTGTATGATGATGCCCTTGTCGTGGTTTATAAGACCCCTTCAGGACAATGGACCAAACAGATCTACCGTATCACCACTGAACCGGGCACTTACTATATGACCATCAATTTGCTGAATCCTAAAGGTACCAGCATTCTTGCTCCCGGACAATATCGCGGCTGCTGGGCTATTGGAAAACATGCAGGCAAATACAAAGCGCTGGTACAAAAGAAGAAAGTCTTTGTCTATCGGGACAATAACAAAGACATGATCTATGATCTGAAACCAGAAAAACTTGATGCTGGCGTTTTTGGAATCAATATCCACCGGTCTAATGAGTTTAAAACCAGTGTTTTTGTGAACAAATACTCTGCAGGATGCCAAGTGTTTGCCGACCCTGACCAGTTCAGGTCTTTTATGAGGCTGTGTGAGAAACAAAGGGAATACTTCAAGAGTAACAGTTTCACATACACCCTGCTGGATGAGAGTGACCTTATTTATTCATTAACCGGCAAAAAGAAATAAGATTCCCTCAAGGATAAAGATAAGAAAAACTGACACATCATGGCGCTGGACGACGAATTGCTGGACGACGAACTGGAGTCGGGAGGCAAAGACGAGATACAATATGAATACAGCGAGCCCGACTTCACCGAGGACGGGCGGGACTACTGGGAGCACTATCACTATGTGGTGGAGCCGGGACAGGTGTTGCTGCGCATCGACAAATATCTTGTCGAGCGCATTAAGGGCACCAGCCGCAACCGTGTCCAGAACGCTGCCGAGGCACAGTGTATCCGCGTCAATGGCCGTCCCGTCAAGAGCAATTACCGCGTGCATCCCGGCGACGAAATCAGCGTGGTCATGGACCGTCCGCGCTATGAGTGCGAAATCGTCGCCCAGGATATCCCGCTGAACATCGTCTATGAGGACGCCAGCCTGATGGTCGTCAACAAGCCTGCCGGCATGGTGGTGCACCCCGGTCACGGCAACTTTGACGGCACGCTGGTCAACGCCCTAGCCTGGCACTTCAAGGACAACCCCGACTATGACGTGACCGACCCCCGCCTGGGCCTCGTGCACCGCATCGACAAGGACACCAGTGGACTGCTCGTCATCGCCAAGACGCCCAATGCCAAGACCTCGCTGGGCGCCCAGTTTTTCAAGAAGAGCACCAAGCGTCAGTACATCGCCGTGGTGTGGGGTGAGATGAAACAGGAGGATGGCACCGTCACGGGCAACATCGGGCGTGACCCGCGCGACCGCGTTCTCATGAAGGTATTCCCCGACGGCGACCAGGGCAAGCACGCTGTCACCCACTGGCACACTGTCGAGAACCTCGCCCACGTGGCTGTTGTGCGCTGCCAGCTCGAGACAGGCCGCACCCACCAGATTCGCGTGCACATGAAACACATCGGACACCCGCTGTTCAACGATGCCCGCTACGGCGGCGACCAGATCCTGCGCGGCAACCGCTCATCGAGCTATGCCCAGTTCATCCACAACTGCTTCGAGCTGTGCCCCCGCCAGGCACTGCACGCCAAGACATTGGGTTTCGTTCACCCCGAGACCGGCCAGCAGATGGACTTCGACAGCGACCTGCCCGCCGACATGGCCGCCCTCATCACCAAGTGGGAAGACTATGCCCGCAACCTCGCCACCAAGTAAAGACAGTACTTGCCACGAAAAGATAAAGGGAAAACAACAAGCACAACAAACGCAATTATAAACGCCTGATCACTAATAATTTATTTTGACATCCCTTTTCTTCCTCAGTGAAGTTGTGCGTTGCAATTCAATCGATTGAGGAACTTTTATTCATTGATATCCGTTTTTCCATTTATCGCCATCATCACAAAAAACAGCGGTTGATTTACCACAAAAGTAAACCAACCGCGTATGACTGGAA
Source organism: uncultured Bacteroidales bacterium (assembly GCA_902772455.1). Classification (GTDB taxonomy): domain Bacteria; phylum Bacteroidota; class Bacteroidia; order Bacteroidales; family Muribaculaceae; genus Sodaliphilus. The sequence goes on along the minus strand of CACYAW010000112.1, from coordinate 176 downwards.
AAGACGACGTTAAATTGGAATTACATCAAAGGTGCCGCCACTATATTCGTTAAAATCGGTTAGGATTGACTCCAACGATGAAGAATTCTAATGCCGATCCAAATAAGAACGAAACATAATAAAACGAATAAATATTTAGTTGTCGATATCATTAACAAAATGAAAACATAAAAAGC
>CACYAW010000111.1 GCA_902772455.1 uncultured Bacteroidales bacterium | reverse complement strand
TCAAATCACGGTTAAAAGGAAAGAGCCCGGTGCAATACCGAACTCTTTACTTTAACTGAATAATGTTTAACCTGTCCAACTTTTTGGGGTCACTTCATTTGATGCTCGCTTCGCTCGCAGTTTAGAGTTTAGAGAGGCATCCGCCTTGTGATGCTCGCTTCGCTCACGCGAACGTAACGGACAACTCATGATTCCACAAGGGACAACCTGTCATCAGCGTTGTCCCTTGTCGTTTGTTTTTGGAGTGATATATTTGTTGGACCCGACCCATGGGGACGTAAATTGTATCCATTCGTGAAATTCGGGTGATTCGCGAAATTCGCATTGCAGGCATTTCGTGGGTCAACTGCCGCAATATGGTCTGGTATATTAGCAAAAAGCACCACCTTGCTGCCTTGTGGAGAAGGCAGTCAGGTGGTGTGGTGAATGTGTTGGAGACGACGGTCTAGTCCTTCTTCTCCTCTTGCTCCTGGTCGTCCATCAGGCCGGAACGGTAGCCGCTCTGGGCGAGTTGCACGCCATACTGGTAGCCCAGTTGGTAGACTTGCCCCACGAGTTGCTGTATCTGCTGCATGATGGCTTGATACTGCTGCTGATATTGCTGCTGGTTGGGAGCCTGCTGCTGCGGCTGCTGGTAGCCGGGCGGGAAGTTAGGTGCCTGCTGTTGCTGTGGTTGCTGCGGCTGCTGGTCCCAAGGATTAGGGATCTCGTCGGTATTGACGTTGCCACCACTGCCGGGCTGCTGTGCTTGGCGTGCGGCCTCTTCCAATTTTCTCTGGAGTTCTTCAAGTAATCCCATAATATTGCAAATTAAATCGGTTAAAATAGGTTGTTGTGAAACATTGGATGTGTCATGTCTCAAGGAATGACCCACAAATATAGTGATATTTTTTTTGAAAACAACCACTTGTGACAAAAGTTTATTATTTTTTTCCCGATTTTGATAAAGCAAGCGGGGCCAGGACAATGATGTCCCAGCCCCGTTGTGGTTTCAGTCTTGCTGGCAGTGTCGAGCACTTGGCTATTTTGCGCTCGTGTCGTCGTCCATGACGAGGCGCAAGCCGATGTTGGAGTTATCGGTTGCCGGGTCGACACCAGTACGGTAGGATACACGGCAGAAGGTGGGGTCAGGCCAAAGGTAGTCACCACCACGAATAGCGCGGCCAGTGCCTGATTCGGGTCCAACCGGATTGACGAGAGGCTCGCTGCCATAGGGACCGAACCAGTCTTGGCACCATTCCCACATGCTGCCGCTCATTTCATATAATCCCAACTCGTTGGGTGATGACGTCCTGACGAAAAGAGTGCTTAGTGGCTCATGGATGGCGACATCGTCAAGGTTGTTGCTGCCGGCGTATTTGTAGCCGTGGCTGTAGTTGCCGCCGCGTGCGGCGAACTCCCACTCGGCCTCGGTGGGCATACGGAATGTCCTGCCGGTCATCTCGTTGAGTTTGGTGATAAACTCCTGGCATTCATCCCATGAGATGAGTCGTGCAGGCATTCTGGGGTCGTGATTATGCTCTGGGAGATAGGACGGTATAGGACAGTAGCCCATCACGGCTTTCCACAATCCCACCGTCACCTCGGTCTGCCCGATGAAGAACGACGAGAGCGTCACCTCGTGAACCGGTCGCTCGTCGTCGGTGGCTTCGGGCTCCTGCTCGGGTGTCGCACCCATCATGAACGTGCCGCCGTCAACCTTGACCATGGCAAACTTCTCGTCACCCACGGTGAATTTCTCTATGACAAACTCGCTTGGGTGGAGTGTCACGGCGACGGTCGCCTGTTCGCCGGTGGTGAGATCGCTGACGGTGACAATGGCCGTTCCCACTTCAATGGCATCCAGCCGTATGGTAGTGTCTTTATGTGAGATGGTCAGGGCCTCGTTGTTGTCGCAGTCCACCTGATAGAGGCCGCTGCCACCCGTAATGGTCACCATGTCAAACAAGCCGTCGTTGATTTCTGTTTCGACTTTTGACAGCGACAGTGGCATGTCATAGACCGGTTCGCCCATGGCAAGGCGTAGACCTCTTGCGGGCCAAGCGTATGAGCCCGGGACGCTTGAAACTAACGGGCCGGTGTTATTCCAACTGCCACCACAAGCCACATGCTCACCGTCGGTTGTTGGCATCATCGGGTTGGTCAACGGGTTAGTGCAGAAGTAGTTGTTGCCCCATCCGTCTTGGCAATATTCTTCTACATTGCCGCTCATGTCATATAACCCCAATTCGTTGGGGAGCAACTCGGCAACGGGATGAGTCCTGTGGCCGGAATTATTCCTATGCCAAGCGACCTCGTCTCTATCATCGCTGCCAGCATACTTGTAGCCATGACTATAGTTGCCACCACGCGCTGCAAATTCCCACTCGGCCTCGCTGGGCATACGGAATGTCCTGCCTGTCATCTCGTTGAGTTTGGCAATGAATTCCTGGCAGTCATCCCATGACACCTGTTCAACGGGGTTGTCGAGACCGCCGGGGTGGCTGTCGCCGTTGAAATAACTCGGGTTGCTGCCCATCACCGCCACCCACAAGGCTTGCGTCACCTCGGTCTGCCCGATGGCAAACGGTGACAAGGTCACTTGGGGGCTATGTATCGACTTGAATGTGCCTCCCTCGACCTCGACCATACTGAACGACACGCCTCCCACGGTGAAAGTCTCGACATGGCTGGCTTGCTCGTCAAGAATGAGGTCAAGGATGAAATTCACATCTGCGATATTGATTTCGCTGTCATGGTTCACATCGGCAGCAGCACTGAAGATGTCACCGTCAAGAATGATGTCGATGACCGTGTTCACATCGGCGATATTCACCTCGCTGTCGCTGTTCACATCGCCATTGACTGGCACCACTTCATTTTGAGCCGGTGCTGCAAGCGCGACAAGAAATAAACAGAGCAGCAGCCAACTCGTTCTACTGAAAGAGTGTAATTTTTTTTCCATAATAATTTAAATAATTAGGTTGATCCAAACTGTTGTATGTTGTAAACTGCACATACCGTGCTCGCTATTGTCCAGCATTTAATCCTAAAAGACGAATGGCTTGATGCGATATAGTAAGGAATCAGGCCTCTTCGCGTCCAGATTGTCGTAAATGTAGGGCAAATTGTGCGTATTTCCAAATTTTTCGCTTAATAATGTGATGAAGTGCGAAATGGGGCAGGCTGGAGGCCTGCTACTGCCTCGTGGCGACCAGCAATGAAATGAAAACTTGGGGCCAGTCATGCTTCTTCCTTGCCATAGTGCAAATGATTCAGTTGATTACCTATTTAGCCAAAGGGAGAAAAAGCGATCATAAACCTGATAGCCGCCTTGGCAATCAAGAACCAATTCCTTTTCCACAAGAGACTGAATTGCCGACCTGATAGTACTGGTTGCACCCAATTGATGCTTACTGATAAATGATGAACCTAATGCCTGTTGTACTGTACCCTCCTTTGCTATCGCCTTGAGCAGTCTGGCCTGTGCTGGGGTTATCAGTCTCATAAAGGTTTGGAATGTAGCCTCATTCTCATCAATTATTTCATTTAATACCTTGTTGACAAGTGGCTTTGTAATTTGTTTTTGGCCACTCTCATACAAGCGGTTCATCACCATTTGAATATACCAGGTGTGACCTGCAAGCCGTTGATACAAATCATTAAAAACATCGGTAGGTATCTGCTGGTGATGTGCCTCCAATTTCTCCGTAGCAAACTGATAATAAGAGGACTCCTGTATCTCATAGAGGTTGAGGATTTGTGTGCTTTGGTAGAACGGGCGATTGGCTAAAGCGAACATGTTTTCCAATACATGACGTTGGCTACCTGAGAAAATGAAATGTACAGACGTTAGATGTTGGACATGAGAACGCAACAGCGCTTCCACGTTCTTCTCGCCATAATCAACTATCGTCTGAAATTCATCCATGGCTATAACACAAAGTTGACCAGACTGTTCCATATATGAGAATATTTCAGCAAGTGAATGCTCAGCCAGTTCTGGCTTGACATCAACCATGAAAGTAGGAACTCCTGTCAACGAATCAAAACTCAGCAATGGGCGAAGAGATTTGAAAAATGTCGTTACCTGTTTGATAATCTTTGCCTCAGTGGTATCAAGTGATCCTAAGACTACACTAGCCAATTGTTCGACAAGCGATGCTAAGCCATCAGTTTTATATAGGTCCACGTAATAGCATTTGGCTTGTTTCTCTGCCTCCATCTGATGGAAAATATGGCGAATAAGCCCAGTCTTTCCCATGCGTCTTGGGCTGATTAAGGTTACATTACGCCCATTTTGCAATGCGGAAATCAGTTTCTGGGTCTCTTGCTCCCTGTCACAGAAGTAGTCTGGCGACACATATCCAGTTAGCAGAAAGGGATTTATCGATTGGGTTGTCTTTTTTGCCATAGTTTCATTAAATATAAGTTATTGCGAACTTTTCGTTGCGAACTTTTCGTTGCGATTTTTTCGCAATGCAAAAGTAAGGTGTTTTTTTTTATTGGCAAATCTTTTGAGCAAAAAAACAATGGTTTTTATGGTTATTGGGGTGCAGAGATGACAAATCAGGGCCGGAATATCACATTCCAGCCCTGATTGTGGTTAAGTGGTTGTTTGCGGCGATTATGCCTCAGGGTCAACACCCCACTGCTGGCGGGCCAGACGGCGGTAGTTGTTGTAGCGCCACTGGGCATTCTCCTTAGCGGCTTTGAACAGTTCGGCTGCCTCGTCGGGATACTGCTTCAGTACCGATGCGTAGCGCACCTCGCCCTTGAGGAAGTTCTCGAACTCGTCCCAGTTGGGCTCGGGGCTGTCGAGGGTGAAGGGATTCTTGCCCTCGGCCTCGAGTTGCGGGTTGTAGCGCCACAGGTGCCAGTAACCGCAAGCAACGGCTGCCTTCTCCTCGGCCTGGGCCTTGCCCATACCGGCCTTGATACCGTGGTTGATACAGGGAGCGTAGGCGATGATGATCGAGGGACCGTCATAGGCCTCGGCCTCGCGGATGGCCTTCAGGCACTGGGCATCGCTGGCGCCCATAGCGATCTGGGCAGCGTAAACGTAGCCATAGGTGCTGGCAATCAGACCCAGGTCTTTCTTGCGGACGCGCTTGCCGGCAGCGGCAAACTTGGCGATAGCACCGATCGGGGTAGCCTTAGAGGCCTGACCACCGGTGTTGGAGTAAACCTCGGTGTCGAGCACGAGGATGTTGACGTTCTTGCCGCTGGCAATCACGTGGTCCAGACCGCCGAAGCCG
>CACYAW010000110.1 GCA_902772455.1 uncultured Bacteroidales bacterium | reverse complement strand
AAAGATAAATTCAAATCGTCGCACCCAAAAATCCGACTTAACTAACTGAATTTCAATAATTTCAAAGAACTTTTATGATTTTTTAGTGGACACTAATGAGATGGTTCAGTTGTTAAAATTAGTTTTAGTTGTCAGTTGGCTGCAATCGGGGTGATGGTAAATGTGCAGGTGCGGTCGATGGCGGGGAGGCGGTATTGCTCCAGCGGACGGGCTCCCCAGCTGTCGATGCCGCCCACGCCGCAGTGCTCGCCATCGAGGGTGAGAACGGTGTATGCCGATTTCTCGAGTTGCGAGGGATGGCGCTGGTGTTTCTCATTGCCCTCGTCGAGCATGGGGATGTCGTAGTGCAATGCGCTGGCATAGAACGGCTTGTCGGCTGTCACCTTGATGCCTAAGCCATCATTATCGGTCTGTTTCCACCAGCGGATGTCGCCCTTGGTGCCTGTTTCCTGCGGACGGATGTAGGGATAGAACTGTTCGTCGGCTGTCTGGCGGTAGATGCCCAGGCGCTGGCTGTAGCGGCGGTCGGCATAGTTCTCGATGGGGCCTCGACCGTAGAAGTGGCTATTATCCATGGCGTAAGGCAATTCCATCACCATACCGAAACGCAGCATCTCGGGCATTTCGACATAACTTTCATCAAAGGCGATGCTCTGAGTGACGCACATGCCCCCTCCGCTGTGGATCTCGTAGGTCAGCGTGAGTCTTGCGTGTACCTCGGGCATGTCATAGCGTGCGACGATGGTCTTTTGTGACTTGCTCGACGCTTTCTTATCTACGCCGAACGAGGTCAGATTCATGACGGGATTGCGCCAAATCTGCAACTTTTGCTGTAGCCAGGCGCCCATGTCGTTGTCGGTCACCGCACGCCAGAAATTGGGGCGCAACGTGCCGCCTTCGCCCAGCAGGTTCTTGCTGTTCACGATATATCTGGTCATGAAACCTGTTTTGCCGTCGAAAGCGATTTCGACACCGTCGCAGGCGACTGTGAGCGGTCCCTTTTTGGCTTGCTTGATGCTGAATTTAGCCTTGTCGTTAGACAGATGAGCAGCCTGGGGCGTTACCTCGTTGACGGGAATTTGGGCGTAGGCGATGCGTTGTCCGGCCTCCATCAGCGGCTCGGCCTGCTTGAGCGAGAAGTCCACGTTGAGCAAGACCTCGCTCGACGGGTCAAGCACAGCCAGGGTGTTATTGATGGGCAGATGCAGCATCTTGCGGCCCTGCGGGGCTATATCAAGGTTCAGTTCCTCGCCGTTGAGCACCGACTCGCCATCGACGAGCAGTTGCCACCGCATTTTCACATTGCTCAGGTCGCGGAAGAAGAACTCGTTCCTCACGGCGATGTCGCCTTGGCGCGCATTCACGTCCTCGGCCCAGACGTTTTGGTAGTAATAGGCGGTCTCATAGGCGTGCGGATTCCACACGCGGTCGGGGCTTACGAGGCCGTTGCAGTTGAAGTTGTTGTCGCTGGGGTCGTGGGTGTTGTAGTCGCCGCCATAAGAGAAATACTCCTTGCCGTCTGCGGTCTTGATGCGCAGGCCCTGGTCAACGAAATCCCAAACAAAGCCGCCTTGGAACTTGGGCAAGCGGCGCACGATGTCCCAGTATTCCATCAATCCGCCACCCGAGTTGCCCATCGTGTGGTTGTACTCGCACAGGATGAGCGGCTTGGTGCTCTCAGGTTTGCTGGCATAGCGTTCGCACCACTCGGGCGAGGCATACATCGGGCACATCAGGTCGGTGTTCTCGCCGCCCTCGGCGCGCTCCCAATGGATGGGGCGCGAGGGATCGGTGGCGCGTATCCAGTCGCGAGCGGCAGTGAAGTTGGGGCCGTCGCAGGTCTCGTTGCCCAGCGACCACACGATGACGCTGGGATGGTTGAACTGGACGCTCACGTTGTGCTGGTTGCGCTCCAGGATGGGTTTGGCAAACATGGGCTTGTAGGTCGGTGCCGTATTGGGGTCATAGTGGAAACCGTGCCCCTCTTGGTTGGCCTCGGCAATGACGTACAGGCCGTACTCGTCGCACAGGTCATACCACTGCGGGTCATCGGGATAGTGGCAGGTGCGCACGGCGTTGATGTTCATGCGCTTCATCTCCTTGATGTCGGCAATCATGCGCTCTCGCGACACGACATAGCCGCCGTCGGGATCCATTTCGTGACGGTTGGCGCCCTTGATGTAGATGGCTGTGCCATTGACAAGCAGTTGACCGTTCTTAATTTCTACACGGCGGAAGCCCACTTTGATAGTGGTGGTTTCGCCTTTCGCTTTCTTGTCGGTCGGGGTGAGCGTGGCGATGAGGCTGTAGAGGTAGGGCGTCTCGGCCGTCCAAGGATGGGGGGCAGAAACTGTCCAGCGGTTTTCGCCAGCGGGTGTCATGGCCACTTCCTTGCCTTGGGCATCAAGCAGGCGGTAACTTAATGTGCCTTTGCCGGTGAGGGTGGGGGCAACCATGAGCGTTCCGTCTTTGAAATCCTCGGTCAAACCTGCAGTCACGCGCAGGTCATCAATATGGTTGTTCTTGTCGCGGCAATAGAGGTAACTCGACCGTGCTACACCCGATAAACGCCAAAAATCCTGGTCCTCGCTGTAGGTACCGTCACACCAGCGCATCACCTGGAACGCAATCAGGTTATCGCCATCCTTGAGAAATGGCGTGATGTCAAACTCGGCCGCCGTCTTGCTGTCCTCGGCATAGCCCACGAACTGGCCGTTCACCCACAGGTTGATGTTGCTGGTCACGCTCCCGAAGTGTGCGATGACCTGTTTGCCCTTCCAATCGGCGGGCAGGGTGATGTGGCGGCGATAGGTGCCCACGTGGTTGTCCTGCACGGGTACGCGGGGCGGGTCGTTCTTCCAGTTGTCGCGCCACGGGAAGCCGATGTTAACATACACGGGGTCGCCGTAGCCGTTCAATTCCCACATCCCGGGCACAGGCATCGTGGCCCATGCGCTGTCGTCAAGGTCGGTGCGCCAGAAATCGGTGGGGCGTTCGTTGAGGTTAGCCACCCAGTTGAACTTCCAGTCGCCATCGAGCGACAGATAACGGCTTGATTGTGTCGGGACGATGTCATAAGCGGTAAACGACGTGTGCACCGGCAGACGGTTAATCTCGTTCACTTGCAGGTCCATCCAGGGTTCCCCGGCGGGTTGGGCGGTAACGGTCATTGCCATCGCCACGCAAGCTATCGTAGTGAGAATTGACGGTTTCATTGTAAATAGTATTAAAAAAAACTTAGCGTCTTAGCGTGAGGCCAAAAGGCGCGGATGCCAATTAGCTTAATTCGATTAATTCGAAGACCTTAAAATCTTAGCATTTTGGTGTCTTAGCGTGAGGCCAATAATTCGTTAGCGCGGGCAAGGTCCTCGGGCGTATCGATGCCGATGGTGGCTGTGGTGGTGATGCCCGCCTTGATGGTATAGCCGTTCTCCAGCCAGCGCAGCTGCTCCAGCGACTCGGCCAGTTCCAGCGGCGACTGTGGTAGGCGGGTGATTTCGGCAAGCACGTTGGCACGATAGGCATACATGCCCACATGGGTGTAATACTGTGTCAGTGCAGGCCATTGCTCACGTTCCTTGCCCCTGATGAACGGGATGACCGAGCGTGAGAAGTAGCGGGCACGCATCTGGTTGTCGAGCACTACCTTGGGGCTGTTAGGATTCTCCAGCTCGCTATAGGGACGACTGGCGTCAAACGGGCGCACCAGCGTGGCGATGTCGGTCGTTTCGTCGTCAAAGCAGGCCATGATGGCTTGCAACTGGTCGGGCTGTATAAACGGCTCGTCACCCTGGATGTTGATGATGACATCCTCGTGGCCGCCATTCTTCAGGTAGGCCTCCTGGCAGCGGTCGGTGCCGCTGCGGTGCTCGGTGCTCGTCATCACCGCTTTTCCTCCGAAAGCCTCCACGGCCTCCATGATGCGGTCATCGTCGGTAGCGACCACCACATGGTCCAGCACCTTGCTCACCTGGGTATATACCCGTTCTATCATCGTCTTGCCGCCCAGCATTGCCAGCGGCTTGCCCGGGAACCTCGTCGAGGCATACCTCGCCGGAATGATCCCAATAAAACTCAATTTCTCGTTCATGTATTTTTTAGTTCTTGATATTTAATTCTCGCTCGTTCAATTTCGTTTCAATCTCTTTGATGGTGGGTATTGTGCCCTCAATTTTCTCGGGATAGAATTTTTCAAGCTCATATTCCGAAATCCCAATAGGCTGGCTACTCGATTCCAAGGCATATTTGGCTAAGGTATTGTCTTTGCTGCGGCATATTAACAGTCCGATTGTGGGATTGTCTCTCCCTTCCTCTCTTAACAAGTGGTTTGCCGCCGTGACATATGTTCCCAGTTGGCCTATATCCCTGGAGTCAAACTTATCGATTTTCACTTCGATTACCACATAGCATCTCAGTTTAATGTTATAAAACAACAGATCAATAAATTTCTCGGTTTCACCGATGAGCAAGCGATACTCTTTGCCCACATAGGCGAAGCCTGTTCCAAGTTCTATGAGAAAATTGGTGATGTTGGCAAGAAGTGCTTCCTTCAACTGCGTTTCATTGTGTCGTGTCGTTACACCGGCAAAGGCAAAGTTATATGGATCCTTTGTCAGTTCTTGAGCCAAGTCACTGGATTCGTTGGGAAAAGTATGTTTGAAGTTCGTAATAGCCTTGCCTTGGCGTTCATATAACCTTGTATCAATCCAATTCAGCAGCATGGCTCTGCTCCATCCATTTTCCAGTGTTTGATGGATGAAAAACATCGCTTTATTAATATCACCTTTTACCTTGTCTAAGATGAGTTTGTGATGCCCCCAAGGCACTTTGAAGATATCGGCTAACTCTGCTGATGTTTCGTCTGAAAGTAATTCGCCCTCAACTTGGGGATGAATTCTGGAAGAAGCATCACTAATACTTTCGCCCTCAACTTGAGGGCGAATTATAGCCGCCTGAGAATAAAGAAGATAGAACCGCCTGCAATACCTCAAGTTCGTTACAGACAATCCTTCCACATGAGGCATTTCTTTTTTTAAATCCTTGCTTAATTGTTCGATAACAGATTCTCCCCATCGCTCCTCGACTTTCATCTCCACAATGTCTCGACCGAGCATCCAGTTGAATTTCAATTGCTCGGAATTCACTTTGATGGCAGCTTTGATTTGGCTATGTCGATAACGCACGACAAGGTTTTTCACCCACAGGATGTAATCTTTATCTAATATAGTAATATCCTTGCTCATGTATTTCTAATCGTCTGCAAAAATGATGTGTTATAGCTGCGTTCTCAAAGAAGAATCAGTAGCCCCAGTTCTCGCCGATGAGGATGACGGTGTGGCGGTGTGCCGGGAAGCTGTTGCGGGTGAAGTGGATGTAGTTGCAGATGCATTGCGGGCTGTTGCAGTTGTGGCACACGCCGTCGAGTTTGCAGGGGGTGTCGCAACCCAAGCGGGCCGTGTTGATGGGCGCGGCGACGTTGCGGGCTCGGGCCAGGGCAGCCTCGATAGTGGGGGCTACCTTGTTCAGCCCAATCACGTGAATCACGTTGTGCGGGCCCCAGGTGATGGCAGCGACGCGGTTGCCGCGGCCGTCGATGTTGACGATGACGCCGTCCTGGGTGATGGCATTGGCACTGGTG
>CACYAW010000109.1 GCA_902772455.1 uncultured Bacteroidales bacterium | reverse complement strand
CCCAACAGACTTTAGCACCAACAATGACGGCTCAGCATTACCCGTCTTGGTAGTGATAAAACGTATTAATCTGTCAACTTTTTTTAGGACGAGTCAAATCTTAGGGTCTTGGCGGCTTGGTGTGAAGTGTTGTCGCGTGTATTTCTTTTTCCTTATTTTAAGAGGGCAGAGTGAAAAGTTTGTAGTACATTTGCACCTGCGATTATGAGAAAGAAGAAAGATATTCCGGTAATTGAGGGTTTTGAGATAACGGGTGTGGCGGCCGAGGGGAAGAGCCTGGGGCGCTGGAACGACCTGGTGGTGTTTGTGCCGTTTGGTGCTCCTGGCGATGTGATCGACTTGAAGATCGACCGCAAGAAGCACAGCTATGCCGAGGGGCATATCGAGCGCCTGGTGAAGCCGAGTGAGTTGCGTGTGGAGCCGATGTGCGAGCACTTCGGCCTGTGCGGCGGCTGCAAGTGGCAGCATCTGCCCTATGAGTACCAGCTGCAGTGCAAGCAACAACAGGTGGTGGACGCGATGGAGCGTATCGCCAAGGTGCCCATCCCCGAGATCAACCCCATCCTGGGCTCGGCGACAACGACGCACTACCGCAACAAGCTGGAATTCACTTTCTCGAACAAGTGCTGGCTCACCCGTGAACAGCTCGACAGCGGGGCCGAGTTCCCCGACCGCAACGCTGCGGGTTTCCACATTCCCGGTGCCTTTGACAAGGTGCTCGACATCAAGCGCTGCTGGCTGCAGGACGACATCAGCAACGAGCTGCGCCTGTTCATCCGTGGCTATTGCGTTGAAAAGGGCTATTCCTTCTATGACATCCGCGGTCAGCAGGGATTTATCCGCATGACCATGACGCGCACCGCCAGCACGGGCGAGGTGATGGAAGTCATCGTCTTCGGCGAGGATAACCGTGCCGCCATCGAGGACGTGATGAGTGCCGTTCACGAGCGTTTCCCGCAGATCACCTCACTGCTCTACGTCATCAACCTCAAGGTCAACGACTCGCTGGCCGACCAGGAGTTCATCACCTACAGCGGACGAGACTACATCGAGGAGGAGATGGAGGGCCTGAAGTTCCGTGTCGGTCCCAAGTCCTTCTACCAGACCAATTCCCGTCAGGCCTATGAACTCTATAAGGTGGCGCGCCGCATGGCTGCCCTCACGGGCGATGAACTGGTCTATGACCTGTACACCGGCACGGGCACTATCGCCAACTTCGTTGCCCGCCAGGCCCGCCAGGTCATCGGCATCGAGTACGTGCCCGAGGCCATCGAGGACGCCAAATTGAATTCCCGTGTCAACGGCATCGAGAACACCCTGTTCTATGCCGGCGACATGAAAGACGTGCTTACCGACGGCTTTATCGCCGAGCATGGCCGCCCCGAGGTGATGATCATCGACCCGCCCCGTGCCGGCATGCATGAGGACGTCGTCAACGTCATCCTCAACGCCGAGCCCCAGCGGCTGGTGTATGTGAGCTGCAATCCCGCCACCCAGGCTCGCGACATCGCCATGCTCGACGCCAAATACCGCGTGATGGAAATCCAGCCTGTGGACATGTTCCCGCACACCCACCACGTCGAGAACGTCGCCCTGCTCGAAAAGAAATAATCGAGCACAGCATCCCACAGACCTAAAAAAGAATCGAACCCCGAAAGTCATTTTTCGACATTCGGGGTTCGATTTGGTCTGAAACAATCTTTTGTTGAATTGTCCCTAGAGGGTGTAACATTTGAGGCAATATCTCTCCTTGATCAGGTAACCTACCCTCACTACTTTGTAGAGTTGTATAGTACACAGGGTCACACCATGTTCTCCGTTGGTATACATGTAATAGGTCTGGTCGCAAACCGAGATGACTTGGTTGTCATTGCCTATCATGTTCTTGACAGGATAAACTTCCTGGATGCCTTGCTGCATAATTAGGGTGATATTTCCAATAGAGCCTAATTCATGAGGTGGGGTCAGTCCACCACGTTCATATATCGGATAACGGGACTGAATGGACAGATAGTAATCGATGTACATCTCTGACTCGTCATCAGAGCAGGAAACGAAGCCAAAAAGCGAGCATGCGCCGATGATGGCCACTAACAGCCACCGTACAGGGTTTATTGAAGATACCTTTTTCATAACGCATTGTTTTTTAAAATGTTAAACCAATATGATGATGACACAAAGTTATATAGTTTTTATAGTTGGGTTTTCTCGACAAGGAATCCGTCCAGCATGTTGACGATGCGGTGGGCATAGGAGGCATCGCGCTGCGAGTGGGTCACCATGACGATGGTCGTGCCATCGTCGTTCAGCTCGGCGAGCAGTTCCATCACCTCCTTGCCGTTCTTGGAGTCGAGGTTGCCCGTGGGCTCATCGGCCAGGATGAGTTCGGGATGGCAAATCATGGCCCGGGCGATGGCGGTGCGCTGTTGCTGGCCGCCCGACAGCTGGTAGGGATAGTGTTTGGCGCGATGTGAGATGTTCAGGCGGCGCAGCAGGTCGGTGACCTGTTGCCTGCGCTGCTCGGTCGGTATGCCCAGGTATTTGAGCGGCAGTTCCACATTCTGCTCCACGGTGAGTTCGTCGATGAGGTTGAAGCTCTGGAACACGAAGCCGATGTGACCTTTGCGCATGGCGGTGCGCTTTTTCTCGGTGAGGTGAGCCACCTCGTTGCCGTTGAGCAGATAGCTTCCCTCGCTGGGGTTATCCAGCAACCCCAGGATGTTGAGCAGGGTGGTCTTGCCGCAGCCCGAGGGACCCATGATGGCGACAAACTCGCCCTCGTCGATTTCCAGGTTAATGCCACCCAGGGCCACGGTATAAACACCGCCGTATTGGAACACTTTCTTTAAGTTGCTGATCTGTATCATATAGAGTTCTTAGTTTTTAGTCCTTAGTCCTTAGTCCTTAGTCCTTAGTTGTTAGTTGGCATCACTCCGTCTTGATGGTGGCGGCGGGATTTTTGCGTGCGGCACGCCATCCTTGCAGCACCACTATGCCCAGCATGATGCCTCCCACCACAAGCAGACTCATCGGGTAAATCCACCAGCTGATGGCTGCCCGCTCGGCAAAGTGCTTCAGCGTTTCTTTGCCATAATACCATGCAATGGGTGCGGCCACTGCAAAGCAAATGAGGATGAACCAGCCATAACGGCTGCACAGCATCCACACGATTTCGCCTGTTGTGGCCCCTGCCACCTTGCGGATACCGATTTCCTTGCGGCGGTACTCGGACTCGAACATCGTCAGGCAGAAGAGACCGATTAACGTGATGACCAGGCAAAGGAGGGAAATCAGATAAATCAGGTTAAAGAAACGCAACTCGTTGTGATAGGTACCTATCACACTATTGTTATAAGGAACAACATCAGACGCCTTCCCGTCGCTGAAATCTTGCACCAGGCGGTTGGCCTGTTGGCGGATGCCGGCCATATCGCTGCCTGCCGCTACCCGTATAAACAGTTTGTCGCCAGGAATGTCGCGGTCAAGAATGAATGCAAACGGCTGGTCGTTTTTGACGCGCATCGTTCCATAGCGGATATCTTCACAAACGCCGACAATGCGGGCGCTGTCAATATAATCATCATCGGCACTGGTCAGTATGTGGCTGCCTACTTTTAGCCATGGCCACTGGCGGAGGACCGCCTTATTGACGATGACTCCTTTAGGGTCTTTCTCATTGAAGTCGCGCCCCTTATTGATCTTGATGCCCATGGTGCTCATGAAGTCATAGTCAATATACATGATACTGTAGCGCATGGGATGCCCATGGAATTTGGAATTGATGAGATAGTGCCCGTCGGTGGTCCCCAGCGCAGTTGATGCGAATGACACGGCATCCACATTGGGTATCTGCAACAGTTGCTGTTTCAATTCTTCACGGTCGGCTGTTTCCCGGTCGCCCCTCAAATTAGAGTAGAGCAACTGGTTCTTTTCGAAGCCGTAAGGGGAATTGATGATGTGCCGGTTCTGCTGATACAGGATGCCGATATATATGACCATCAGCATGGAAATGAACAACTGCAGACATACCAGAATGGTGCGCAGCTTGCGGCCTTGAGGAGTGAGCCCGAAAGTCCCTTTGAGGACGAAGGCAGGCGGGTAGGAGGTCGCAAAAATGGATGGATAGATGCCAGCCACGGCACCGGCCACCACAGCAAGCAGCAATGTGAGCAGAGCAATCAGCCAGTGGTCTTTCACGGCCAGGCTGCCCGCCAGCGACAGGCCGTTAGGCTGCAGATGCAGCATGTCGCAGATGGCCAATCCAACCAGACAGGTGACAACTGCAACGATGACACACTCGATGACCAATTTCATCCGCATGGCGTGGCGTTCGGCACCCAGCACGAGCCGGGTGTTAAGGCTGCGCATGCGCATAGGGCTCTCGGCTAGGGTAAAGTTCAAGAAATTAATGGTGGCGATGAGAATAATCAACAGACACGCCAGTCCCAGGACACGCACTATCTCTTTGAAGCCATGTTCTCCTGAAGTGTAAGTGAAAGGCTCAAAAAAGCTATTGCTCAAAGGTGTGAATCTAAAGTTGGTCTGGCTGATGATTTCTTTGTTTTCTTTCAACTTCCTTTTACCGTATTCTTCACCGTATACAATGCCGTTCTTTTTTATATAGTACTCTGCGTTCTTGTCAAGGTCGGCAAGAATGGCCTGCTTGAGGCTGTCGCCCAGGGCTTCGATATCGTCGGGAACTGATGTGAACTTGACATAACACTTATAAAGGCTATAGAAATCATAATAGTGGGTTGAGTCCATGTCTTGAAAAATACAATTCGGCAGCTCACTGTTGTCAGGAAAATCCTTATAGACTCCGATTACCTTGTATGCCTTGATTGTGTCTTTACCCAACTCGTCCTTGGAACTGTATAGCATATCCTGGCCAACAACCTGGGTACTGTCGAAGTATTGTCGGGCAATGCTTGCAGGGATGATGAGACCGTTTTGTCTTTTGGTAGTGTCTTTCTGAAAATTGATAGTACCGTATAGGACCTGAGGTCTCAAGGTGGTTAATACAGTAGTGTTAGCTAATGAAAAAGGATAATACACCGTCTTTTCCCCTTTCTTGAATGCAAAAAGCGTACTCGAGGCGCTGTTGATGTCCCTCATCAGTGACACGGACTCAACATTCGGCAAATGCTTCAGGGCTTCGGCAAACTGGCGGCATACATTATCACTGTAGTTCCACGCGCGATATTCATAGTTGCTCTCCAAGCGGTACAGCCGCTGGTAGTCTTCTATGCCATGGTTGTAGGTGAGCTGATACTCGATTTGAGTCATCAACAGGTAGAACGAGGCAAAGGCCACAATCAGACCCACGATGTTGAGTGAAGTCGCCAGTTTGAAGCGCCTTGCCATATAGATGATGCTATTGAGAATCTCGCGCATGATCAACGATGGTTTTGTTCATGCCAAGACGGGGATGCCTCCGTCAGGGCAGATATGTTTTGTACTTGCAAATTTAATGAGCAAGAGGGCAATCAGTCAAGTATTTTTTCAATAAAAATGTCAATTGCCTTATTTTTTCTCGCAAATGTGTCTATTTTTTTTACACTTTTCCGAATTTTAGGTTTTGAAAGAGGGATGGAACCTCATTGCATCGAGCTAAAAAGATTGCATCCGCGTTTCTTAACTGTCGGCCCTAACTTTGTGGCGATGAAAGTTTATTCGACAAACTTTCATCGCCACACGGTTTTCGTTACCTTTGTCGTAGTAAGGTAATGATTG
>CACYAW010000108.1 GCA_902772455.1 uncultured Bacteroidales bacterium | reverse complement strand
CTACCGCAGCAAATAATAAGGACGACGAAAGACAGTCTGACCACTCGCCGCATGCATAGGGAGCAGGCTTATCATGCAGGCCATGGGCCTGCAGTTTAGGGCCTATTATGCAGGCTATAGGCCTGCCGTTTAGAGTTTAGGGTTTAGAGTTTAGAGGGGCGTCCGCATTAATGCTCGCTTGCGCTTGCGCTCGCAGTCTAGAGTCTATAATGCAGGCCATGGGCCTGCAGTTTAGAGTTTAGAGTTTAGGGTTTAGAGAGGGCATCCGCATTCTGTTGAGCGCGGATACCTTCGTTAAATTCGTTAAATTCGAAGACAGTCAGTTCACCGATAGAAGTGGCTTAGCGTCTTAGCGACTTAGCGTGAGGCTGTGCGCCCGCAGTTTACTGCTTTTTGTCATTGACTGCAACCACCCTCATGTCCTATCTTTACCAGCAAAAAACTTATAGAATACAACCATGAGAACACAAAAACGCATCAGAAACCCAACACACTGTAAACCAGTGTATTATAAAAATATTTAACATTTTTTTATGATCCCCCCTGCACTTATTTTAAGCGGATTGTTGCACCGCCATCCGTTTTAATCCATCGGCAGAAAGACCGTAGGCGCATCAGCTCTGAGATAGTTCAGACTACTCAGTTGTTGAAAAAAGTTGTACACGTTGTCCGAGTTGTCGTTCTTCCTTCATGAGAATCGAATGGCAAAAAGTAAGACATAGATTTCTTGCTTTTGCATTTTTTTGGGCAAAATAAACGGTTGTTTTGTCTAAAGTTGTACCTTTGTAGTTTGAAATTAAACGAAGTTTAACCAAACCATATAGAGAAAGATGATTAGATGTCAACATTGCGGACACGAGGTGCCCGAGGGTTCAGTTTTTTGTAACCACTGCGGCTACCGCATGAGTAATGAGGTCACGTGCAGTTACTGCCACGAGCCCATGCCTTCAACATCAGTATTTTGCCCCCATTGCGGCAAGGCTGTGGACAATGCCATGAATGTGGCTTCACGCCAGGCCACCAGGACTCAGGGCAGTCCCCGCCCCACGACCTACAACGAGCAGCGACAGGCCACCCAACGGCAGGCCCAACAGCGTCAGGCCAATGCCTGGAAACAGCCCGAAGTCGAGCCCGAGGACGATGACGACGATAACGAGGGTGGAGGCGGCCGTTCGCACTATGACCGCAATCTGATCATCGGCATCGTGCTGGCCGTGCTGGCCATCGCCCTGTTGTCGCTGTTGAAACACTGCAACAGCCAGGAGAATGACCGCCTGGAGGCCCGCGCCGACAGCGCCGCCCTCATCGCCGAGGGTAGCCAAGACCCGATGGCAGTGCTCAACGCCGAGTTGAGCCGCAACGCCTTCACCGACGACAAGGCTTATACCGGCTGCGCCGTGCGCTTTGCCTGCACCGACCCCGACACGCCCGAACGCATCGTGGGTGTGACCTACAAGGACGATACTGACCGCCCCTTCATCAAAGTTTATCAACTGACGCGTGACGGCGCACAGTGGAAGACCGAGCTGGGCCAGACCAAGTATTATGACGGGCGCAGCATCATCATGGACAACTCATCGCTCATTGCCGACGGCATGAACGTGCCCCGCGCCGTGACTGTCGATGGCAAGTCCTGTCTCTACTTCGCCTTCCTTAACCACCTGAAAGGTGCCGGCGAGGGCAACAACGGCCGCGTGACCCTGGCTCTGTATGACATCGACGCCAAGAAGCTGACGACCTTGACTTATGACGGCCAAATCCGCTCCCGTACCGACGGCCGCCAGTATGTCTATAGCCGCGGTCCGCTCGAGAACACCAACAGCAGTGAGCGCACCTTCCTGCGCCAGGAGGCCGCCAGCATCGGCGCCATCAAGGTAGCCACCCAGGACGAGATTGACGCCGAGGAAGAGGCCAAAGCCAAAGAGGAAGAAGAAAAAGCCCTCGCTGGCGAGGAAAATGCCGACAAGAAGTGGGACCACGACAATGCCGAGAACATGGACAAGCTCAAAGAGGGTGAGGAAGTGAAGATGAAGCCCACCCAGTATGACAAGCCCATCATCAACATGAAGGAAATCAAGGAGAAACTCGAGAACGACCGCTATCTCGTCTTCCTGGACACCAAGGGTTCGGTTGTGGGCTTCAACAAGAGCAGCCGCAAGTACTTCACCATCTATGGCGGCAAGAACGGCGCGGCCACGGGCATCAGCCTCAACGGCGACAACAACGTGCTCATCAAGACCGCTGGCGGCAACATCACCTATGACCTGGTGCATGACAAGGCCAAGAGTGCCAATTAACTACGACAATCATGACACCTGAGCGACGTTACTACTTTTGGTTCTTTTTCAAATTGAATATCATCCTGGTAGGGCTGCTCGCCCTGCTATGGTGGCTGAACAACGTCGCATATGCGGGATGAGAGGCTTTAGGTCTTAGGCAATAGGCAATTGATTATTGACAGAAACCATTAAACATTGAGAAAATGGCTGTAGAAATAAGAGAAATCCAACCCACCAAGCGCAACCTGCTCAAGTTTGTGCACTTCCCCATCGACACGCTGTATCGCGACAGCAAGTACTTTGTCCCGCCGCTGGTCACCGACGAACTGAACACCCTGCGGCCTGACAAGAACCCGGCATTCGACTTCTGTGAGGCTGTATATTTCCTGGCCTATCGCGACGGTGAGATTGTGGGCCGCGTCGCCGGCATCATCAACCACGTGTGCAACGAACGCTCAGGCAAGAAGGAGGCACGTTTCAGCTACATCGACTTCATCGACGATGCCGAGGTGGTTGACGCCCTCATCGATGCCGTGACCCAGTGGGGCAAGAGCAAGGGAATGGAGCACTTGACCGGCCCGTTAAGTTTCACCGACATGGACCCCGAGGGCATGCTCATCGAGGGCTATGAGCGTGTGGGCACCAGCGGCGGCATCTATAACTATCCTTATTATCCCAAGCATATGGAACGCCTGGGATTTGTCAAGGATGCCGACTGGGTTGAACTGCTGATTACCATCCCGAAGGAGATTCCCGAGAAGATGAACCGCATCTCCAATCTGGTCGCACAGCGCTACAACCTGGAGACCATCAAATATACCAACCGCAAAAAACTCGTGGCCGACTATGGCGACGCCATTTTCAAGCTGATTAACGTGGCCTATGACGAGATCTTCGGCTACTCGCCCCTGTCCGACAAGCAGATCAAGCACTACATCAAGATGTACCTGCCCTTCCTGCCGTTGAACGACCTGGCCATGGCCGTTGAGAAAGAGTCACGCGAACTTATCGCTGTGGGCATCTCCATCCCCTCGATGGCCAAGGCACTGATCAAAAACCGCGGCCGCCTGTTCCCCATGGGCTGGAAGCCGCTGTTGCATGCCTTCAAGCACAATGACGTAGTGGACCTGATGCTCATCGCCGTCAAGCCCGAGTATCAGAACAAGGGTGTCAACTCCCTGCTGTTCACCGACTTGATTCCATGCTTCAATGAGTACGGCTACAAGGTTGCCGAGAGCAACCGCGAGCTGGAACTCAACTCCAAGGTGCTCAAGCAATGGGAATATTTCGAGACCGAGCAGCACAAGCGCCGCCGCGCCTATACCAAGGAAATTTGAGTTGCGGCGCAACTCAAAGGGTCTAGGGTCTAGAGTCTAGGGTTTAGAGAATAACAAAACAACATAACAGATAACCAAGCATTATGAACAATTCAATTCAAGTTATCAGCAAATACGCCCTTGAGGGGTTGAATGCACAGTCACTAAACGAAGCCGCCCTCGCTGCCAAGCAGACGCTGGAAAGCGGCAGTGGCCTGGGTAATGATTTCCTGGGCTGGCTCCACCTGCCCAGCAGTATCGACGAGCAGCAGTTGCAGGCTCTGGAACAGACCGCAGCTATCCTGCGCCAGGAGTGTGAGTATGTCATCACCATCGGTATTGGTGGCAGCTATCTGGGTGCCAAGGCCATTATCGAAGCCCTGAGCGACCACTTCGCAGCCTACAAGAGCGGCAACGGCCCCAAGGTGCTGTTTGCCGGCAATAACATCGGCGAGGATTACCTCTATGACCTGATGGACCTGGTGCGCGGACACAAGTTCGGCATCATCGTCATCTCCAAGTCGGGCACCACGACCGAGCCCGCCATCGCCTTCCGCCTATTCAAGGAGATGCTCGAGAAGCAGGAAGGCAAGGAGTTTGCCCAGCGCAACATCGTTGCCGTGACCGATGCCCGCCGCGGAGCCCTGCGCAACCTGGCCACCCAGGAGGGTTATGCCACCTATGTTATCCCCGATAACGTGGGCGGCCGTTTCTCGGTGCTCACTCCCGTGGGCCTGCTGCCCATTGCCGTGGCAGGGTTTGACATCCGCGCCCTCGTGGCCGGCGCTGTCGAGATGGAGAAAGACGGCGACGAGCAGGTGCTCAACTATGCCATTGCCCGCAACGCCCTCTACAACAACGGCAAGAAGATTGAAATTCTGGCCAACTTCACCCCTCGCCTGCACTTCCTGGCCGAGTGGTGGAAGCAGCTCTACGGCGAGAGCGAGGGCAAGGGCCATAAGGGCATCTTCCCCGCCAGCGTCGATTTCACCACTGACCTGCACAGCATGGGACAGATGATCCAAGACGGCGAGCGCACCATCTTTGAGACGGTGCTCAGCGTGGGTGACCAACAGCACGAGGTCATCATCCCCACCGACGAGGCCGACCTGGACGGACTCAACTACATTGCCGGCAAGAACGTGGACTACGTCAACAAGATGGCCGAGTTGGGAACCCGCCTGGCACACGTCGATGGCGGTGTGCCCAACCTGCTCATCACGATGCCCGCCGTTAACGAGCGCTACCTGGGCCAGTTGATTTACTTCTTCGAGAAGGCTTGTGGCGTAAGCGGTTACATGCTGGGTGTCAACCCGTTTGACCAGCCTGGTGTCGAGGCCTACAAGAAGAACATGTTCGCCCTGCTCGAGAAGCCGGGTCACGAAGAGGCCACCGCAGCCATCAAGGCCAGGCTCTAGGCATTAGGCGTTAGGTTTTAGGCTCTAGGCGGATGCCGACTAAGGACTAAAAACTAAGGACTAAGGACTAACAACTAAGGACTAAGGACTAACAACTAAGAACTAACAACTATTTATAAGTAACACATAAACATGATTTATCCGATTCTTACGGCCGAGGAAGCCGCCGAATTTGTACAAAATGGCTTCACAGTGGGTGTTTCGGGCTTTACTTCGCCCGGTTGTCCTCAAGCAGTGCCCGTCGCTATTGCCGAGCGCGCCAAGCGTGAGCACGAAGCAGGACGCGAGTTCAAGATCAACCTTTTTAGCGGTGCATCGACCAGCGACCACATTGATGGTGAGCTGACCCGTGCCGACGCTCTGAACTTCCGCACCCCCTATCAGTCGCATCCCGACATGCGCAAGGCCATCAATGCTAATGCCATCCACTACAACGACCGCCACCTGAGCGAGCTGGCTCAGGAGTTCCGCTATGGCTTCTACGGCAAGATGGACATCGCTATCGTCGAGGCTCAGAGCATCACCGACGAAGGTGACATCGTGCTGGGCACCTCGATGGGCAACACCGCCACCTGGCTCCAGACAGCCGAAAAGGTGATTGTCGAGGTCAATGACCAGATTCCCGAGAGCATTCGTGGCATGCACGATGTTTATATGCCTCTTGACCCGCCTTACCGTCGCGAGATTCCCATCTACACACCTCACGACCGCGTTGGTTCCCCCACCGCCCATGTCGACCCCAAGAAGGTGCTGGGTGTTGTCAAGACTTCGCTGCCCATCAGCAAGGAGGGTGCCTTCACCCCCGTTGACGACGTGACCGCCGCCATTGGCCGCAACGTGTGCGCCTTCCTGGTGGCAGAGCTCAAAGCCGGCCGCATTCCCAAGGAATTCCTGCCCCTGCAGAGCGGTGTGGGCAACATCGCCAATGCCGTGCTCGACGCCCTGGACAAGAGCAGTGACATTCCCGCATTTGAGATGTACACCGAGGTAATTCAAGACAGCGTGCTCGAGTTGCTCGAGAGCGGCAAGTGTAAATTTGCCAGCACCTGCTCGATGACCTTCTCCAGCGGAGCCATGACCGAGTTCTTTGAGAAGGGCGAGGCCCTGCACGGCAAGGTGCTCATGCGTCCCAGCGAAATCAGCAACAACCCCGAGGTGGTTCGCCGTCTGGGCGTCATCACGATGAACACCGCCATCGAGGCCGACATCTATGGCCACATCAACTCGACCCACGTTAGCGGCACCCGCCTGATGAACGGCGTGGGCGGCTCGGGCGACTTCACCCGCAACGCCTACATCAGCATCTTCCTGTGC
>CACYAW010000107.1 GCA_902772455.1 uncultured Bacteroidales bacterium | reverse complement strand
CGACGAGATGTCGAAGGTGTCGTAGCTGCCGTCGACCTGGGTGGAAATCTCGACCGCGTTGGTCACCGGCGATGTGATTTCCACGTCATAGTAGTTGACCACTCCGTGGCCGTCGATGATAATTTCCTGGGTATCACTGTCATATAAAACTGTCGGAATTCCTAAAGAGTTTCGGTCGTTTTGAGGATCGGAACTATTTAGAATAACAACATCAGGTTCAGCAAGAGCATAAACACTCACAAAAAGAAATGATAAGATTAAAAATTTATTCATACGATGGTAATAATTAAAAAATTTTACAAAAGATTGTTTCGCAAAAGTATATTATTTTATCATATAAATTGTTTTTTAATACATTAAATTCATAAAAACTTTTACACCCATTTAATTGGTGAATTTTCAGGCATTTAGATATTGTTGACTGGTGAATTAAACGGCATTATAGAATGAGTTGTTTTTCTAATTCTTTGATTTTCAAATAAAAGACAATCTATGAAATCTATAAGGAAACTGAATATGTGTAATTCTGTGCAACCATAGTAGGTGTTTTTTCATGATTAATTCTAGATAATGACTGGGGGCTTTAAATTCCAAATTGGTTAAAAGACATAATTATCGCTGATTAAAACACGAATTAATGTTTAGACATCATCTGTGACAGATAGTCTTGAAGAGGTATGGATAAGCCTATTTTCTTTGAGATAATCTTGCGTTTCTTACTGATATAGTTAGGTGAATATCCTAGCGTTATTGCAGACTCGATATAATCGAATCCACAACAAGATAATTCAATGAATCTTAAGTCACTTTCGGTGATCCCGGGATATTGGGCAATTGTTGAAATAATGTTGTTATAATTTCTATCCAAATATGATCGTAAGGTTTTCCAGAAATCATTGTTAGCAATATCACTGATAGATTCCTTGATTCTCCTTCTTATAACCGCGGGAGAATCTTTTTCGCTGGTTTCGATAGACATTTGCATGAACTTTACCATGTTTTTGACGAATCGCTCAATAACAATGTCTTTTTTATCAATTTGTTCCAGAAATTCCTCGTGATTATTTACACTGGCGTGTTGTAATTCTTGTATGATTGATTTTATATAGCGCATTCTGCGCAGATAAAATACTATGCTTGTTAACAGCGCAATGATTAGTGCAATGCCCAAAAATATTAATAGCCATCTCAAATAATTAATGCGATGTGCCTGCTCAAGTTCCTTTTGTCTGATGCTTTCGTTCTCGATTCTTTGAATTTGATACTTGTCTTGATTATTGAGCACTGAATCTGATAACCTTTGACTCAGATTGCTGTAGTGGTTGCTCATGAATAGATCGCCCTCTTTTTGTGCAATCATCTTCAAAATAGACAATTTTCTAATCTTAACCCTGTCAGCAATATTAGTGTTTTCATTTACAAAACTAAGATAGTAGCGAGCAGAGTCCAACTTATCCTCTTTTGTATAGATTTCAGCCAAACTCAGTAAAAGATCATGATTGATGAACCTGGAGTAATTATTTAGGCAGTCTAAAGCAATGTTCTTGGCTTCATGGATGTTTTCATCGTTTATTAGGAGTTGCCTGCTCAGATGCTCCTTGGCCAATAAAATAGCAGAACTGTCGTTCAACTCAGTAGCGAGTTTGAGCGATTGTCTAATGTACTTTTTGGAATCTTCAGTTTTAGATATAGAGGAGCAAATGGCCATATTATACAGACAATTCTGTTGAAGGCGCTTGTTCCCCGATTGTTGATAATGCTTAAGAGCACATTTGTATTTGTCAAGGCAAATCTCAGAATCAGCAATATATAAGCGATAAAGTGCGGCGATTCGGGTGTTGATTTGGCCTAAATTCGCATGATCCTCTTTATCGGCACTCAACTCGGCGGTCTTGTAGTAGTACATGGCGCTGTCGACGTGGCCCAGCTCTTCCATCACGGCGCCCTTGTAGAGGCAGGCACGGGTAAGTTTTTCGCGCTGGCCGCTGTGGGCGCGGTAGTAATCCATCGCGCGCGTGATGGCGCTGTCGTCGCTGGCGGTGATGTCGGCGTAGCACTTGTAACGCGCCTGCGTCATGAGCAGGTCGCGGTAGGCCTGACTGGCCTCGCCGGCGAGGCTGTCGATGGCCATGAGTGTGGCCAGGGCGCTGTCGGGGGCGGTCCACATCAGGCTGTCGGCCTGGACGAGCCGCGCGTCATAGCGCGCACGTCCACAACCCGTGGCCAAGGCCACGAGCACCGCCATCACCAATATGTATGCCACAAGACGCTGCATCACGACCACAAAGGTAATACTTTTCATGATATTGGTGAAAATTCAGGCTTACCTTGCTTGCAAGATATTAAATACAACCACAACAATTGTCATATTATGAAAACAAGAAGTACAAGATATACAAGTATCTGAAAGTCAGAGTTTATACTCCTTGTTGTCTGTTTCTTAAAAAGTGCCGATTTAACATGAATTCGACTAAAAATAAAGTGTTGATGCTCAATTGTTAGCTATGTAGGAGGTTGATGCAAAACCAACACCTAAAAGCTTTAATCGAGCTTCGCTCGAAAAATCAAACAAAATTGTCAATAAAATTTATTTTGTTTGATTTTTATACAGATTTTTGTTTAATTTTTCCGTGCGAAGCACGGACATTAATATAGGTTTGAATTATGACACAGTCTCTTTGGGTGATTACAGTTCACGGATGGTGATGCCGAAGCCGCCGGCGCGTGCCATGCGCAGTTTCATGACGGTCTTGGCGGTGACCTTCTTGCGGGTAATGGTGTAGGCCTGCGGGTTGGTCTCGTAATCGGCATCCTTGGCGTCGGCATAGATGGCGGCCTCATACTTGACACCGGGTTTCAGGAAATCGAGCTTAAACGATACCTCGCGGGCATGGTCGTCATTGATACCGCCAACGTACCACACGTCACGAGCCTTGGCGCCGTTGAGGTCGGCTGCGGTGGCATTGTCGGGCAGGGCATAGATGAACTTGGTGACACTATTTACCACATCCTTCTTGCCGTCAGGCAGTTTGGCGACGCCCTCGGCTGCCTTGTTGACGGTGGACAGCTTGGGGTGGCGTGCCGTGACCATATATTCTCCCGGTTCGGCCATCAGATAGATGCTCTTGTCCCAATCCACGGCCACATCCTTGATGAACTGGAAAGCGTCCATGAAGCGGGCATAGTTCTCGGGCAGGTCTGCCGCCATCTGCAGCGGTGAGTAGAAAGTGACATAGAGTCCCAGCTGGTTGCAGATGGTGTGACGCATCTTGTCAGCCCAACCGCTGACTTTCTCCAGGTCCATTTCGAAAATGCCGGGCGTGAAATCCATCGGTCCGCCCTGAAGGCGCGTGAAAGGATAGACGGCGGTCTGGCCCGGGTCGATGCCTGCGCGGAACTCATTGCCCATAGCGCTCTCGTTGCCGATCATGTTGGGCCAGGTGCGGCACAATCCGGTGGGACGCACGGCCTCGTGGGCGTTGACCATGATGTGGTGCTTGGCGGCCTCGGTGATGGCATAGTGGTAGTGGTTGATGAGCGGCTGGCTGTAGTGGTACTCGCCATAGGGGATGATCTTGCCCACGTAACCGCTCTTGACGGCGTCATAGCCGTATTGGTTCATCAGGTTATAGGCTTTCTCCATCCATCGCTCATAGTTGACCGTCGATGATGAACTCTCGTGGTGCATGATCAGGCGGATGCCCTTCTGGTGGGCATAGGCGTTGAGGGCAGGCAGGTCAAAATCGGGGTAGGGGGTGATGAAGTCGAAGACGAAGTCCTTCTGCTTGCCGTACCAGTCTTCCCATCCTTCGTTCCAGCCCTCGATGAGCAGGGCGTCAAAGCCGTTCTCGGCGGCAAAGTCGATGTAGCGGCGCACGTTCTCGTTGTTGGCACCGTGCTTGCCATGAGGGGTCGAACGGGCATAATCGGTCTTGCCCAGTTGCACCGAGGGGTAGTCATTGGTGTAAGACCACTGGCTCTTGCCGCTGATCATTTCCCACCACACACCCATATACTTGGTGGGATGGATCCAGGACACGTCCTTGATGGCGCAAGGCTCGTTGAGGTTGAGGATGAGACGTGATGCCAGGACATCGGTGGCACTGCGGCAAACCATGACCGTTCGCCATGGCGTCTTGCAGGGAGCCTGCATGCGGCCTTTCACGCCCTCGGCATCGGGGGTGAGCCAAGTGCGCAGCACGAAGTTCTTGTCGTCCAGGTCGAGGTTAGTCGTGGGATAGTCCAGCACGGCGGCCTCATGGATGTTGATGTATAGTCCTTGGTCGGTCTTCATCTGCAGGGCCGTCTGGACGCCCGTCGGCGAGAAAGCCGTATTGGGCCATCCGCAGCCCGTGCGGGCCTTCGGGGTCAGCTCCCGCACTTGCGACAGGCGGGAGCGGGTGGGTCTGAATTCCTGGGTGGAATAGTCGCCGGGAATCCACCAGGCGATGTGGTCGCCGGTGAGCGCGAACTGCGTCAGTTCTTCCTTGATCATGAAATAGGTCAACGCATTCTCCATCGGGAACTCGTAGCGGAAGCCCATGCCGTCGTCATAGACGCGGAAGCGCACGTGCATGGCGGCAGGTTTCTCTCCATCCCGCGAGGCTGGCTGCTGCAGTTTCACCAGCAGTTCATTGTAATGGTTGCGGATGGAGGCCTCCTCGCCCCACACCGGTTCCCACGTCTCGTCGAAGGTTGACTTTTCCTGGCCGACGAGGACAAAGCCGCCCGTCAGTTGCTGCCTTCCCTTGAGCTCGAAACCCAAGCGTGAAGGCAGGATGACCGCCTGACCGCAGTAGTCCAGCGAATAGGTGGGAACACCGTCGGCCAAAGCAAACGTCATGACCAGATTCCCGTTGGGGCTCGTCATCGTGATGGCATCGCCAGGTAGGGCGGCACACTGGAGGCATGTCCCCATGACGAGGGCCACTGCTATCATTATCGTTTTGAATATTTTCATCATCGAGGTCATATATTTGAGGTTTTTAAAAATTCAGATTGACGGTCTTATCGCCTTTTCAGCGAATCTGTCAGGCGTTATTAGTCATTCGCCATTTATCGCTGCAAAGATATGAAATTTGTCAGACGGATGCAATAGCGCTTCAGCATCAGTGACAGATAAATGAACGTGCGATTATCCAAACCCGCATTAAAAGGTATGTGCCATGAACCGTTTTTTTGTCGAAATATGTGATGTTATGTCATTTTTTCTCTAAATTTGCGTTTTTAATCAAGCTTTGTTTGATGAGATGCCTATGTGATTAGTTGTCACGGGATAGTATTGTTGGATTTTTGAAAGAGAGACCGATATGAAAAGGATATTATGGCTATCGCTCAGTTTGTTGTTGGCCTTGTGTGCGGCAGCACAGACCCAGCAGGGCTATGTCAAGACCAAGGGACGCAAGGGCAGTGACGGTGTCGTTGTACCGGGCAAGCGCATTGCCGGGGCATCTGTTCAGATCAAGGGACGCAATGTCGTGCTGACTCAGTCTAACGGCACGTTTTCCTTCCCGATTCCCGCCAACAAGTTCTATATCCAGAATGTGAAAAAACAGGGATATGTGATTGTGGATCCCGAGATTCTCACAAAGCAGTATGTCTATTCGCCCAATCCCTTGATTATCGTTCTCGAGTCTCCAGAACAGAAAACCGATGACAAACTGGCATCGGAACGCAAGATTCGCCGCACCCTGCAACGCCAGTTACAGCAACGTGAAGACGAGATTGAAGACCTCAAGGAGCAGAATAAGCTCACCCGTGAGGAGTATCAGAAGGCCCTGCAGCAACTCTATGCCGAGCAGGAGACCAATGAAAAACTTATCGCTGAGATGGCCGAGCGCTATTCCCAGATAGATTACGATCTCCTGGATGAGTTCAATATGCGGATCAGTGACTGCATTCTTGAGGGACGCCTCGCCGAAGCCGACTCGTTGCTGCGCTCCAAAGGTGATATCAATGACCGTATCGCTGCTGTCCACCAAGCTGAGGCCGCCGAGGCTGCCGAAGCTGCTGAG
>CACYAW010000106.1 GCA_902772455.1 uncultured Bacteroidales bacterium | reverse complement strand
CCAGGACGGTGGCGGTAAGGACATCCTGCTGTTTATGGACAACATCTTCCGTTTCACCCAGGCCGGTAGTGAGGTATCGGCGCTGTTGGGCCGCATGCCTTCGGCCGTGGGTTACCAGCCCACGCTGGCCAGTGAGATGGGTAAGCTGCAGGAGCGCATCACCTCGACCAAGACGGGCTCAATCACCTCGGTACAGGCCGTGTATGTGCCTGCCGACGACTTAACCGACCCCGCTCCCGCCACGACGTTCAACTTCCTGGATGCCACCTGCGTGTTGAGCCGCAAAATCGCCGAGCTGGGTATCTATCCCGCCGTTGACCCGCTGGCATCGACATCGCGCATCATGGACCCGAACATCATCGGCGAGGAGCACTACGATGTCGCACAGCGCGTCATCCACCTGTTGCAGAAGTATAACGAGCTGCAGGACATCATCGCCATCCTGGGTGTTGAGGAGCTGAGTGACGAGGATAAGCTGGTCGTTTCGCGCGCACGCCGTGCACAGCGCTTCCTGTCGCAGCCCTTCTTCGTGGCCGAGCAGTTCACCGGCCTGCCCGGTGTGATGGTTCCGCTGGCCGAGACCATCCGCGGCTTCAAGATGATCCTCGACGGCGAGGTGGACTACCTGCCCGAGCAGGCGTTCCTGAGCGTCGGCACCATCGACGAGGCCATCGCCAAGGGCAAGAAACTGCTCGAACAGAGCTAATGTCGCATTTAATAAGTCATACATTATTTATATAACATGACACTCAAAATCATATCGGCTGAACAAATCGAGTTTGAAGGCATCGTTGAACAGGTGACGCTTCCTGGCGTCATGGGCCAGTTCCAGGTGCTCAAGAACCATGCCGCTCTCATCGCCGCACTCAAGGCCGGCAAGATGAGCTACGTGGCCGATGGCAACACCGTGGAGCGTGAGATTCACGGCGGTGTGGCCGATGTAAAAGATAATGTGGTGTCGGTTTGCCTGTATTAACGCAAGACTATGAAGAAAGCAATCACAGCACTCATCGCGGTCGTCATCATCGCACTCATGGCACTGGGATATGCCGACACGGCAGCCCATCGTGCCCACAGCGGTGGCGAGACCGAGGTGGACCCCCAGGAGATCATCTTTGAGCACCTGGGCGATGCCTACGGCTGGGAGGTGCCGTTCAACCATAGCAAGCGCATCCCGTTACCCATCATCGTGCGCGCCCAGGACGGCTCGTGGCATGCCTTCATGTCCAACCGCCTCGACGAGGGCGCACAGTATGACGGTTTCCAGATTGCCAAGGGCGGGGACTACAACAACAAGGTGGTCCAGATCCTGCCCGACGGCAGCCAGTACCGCCCTGTGGACCTGTCCATCACCAAGAACGTGGCCGGCATCTTCATCGCCGCCCTGCTGGTGCTGCTCATGGTCTTCAAGGTCAAGAACTGGTACAAGAAAAACGGAATGAAGGCACCGCGCCGCTTTACCGCAGCACTGGAGCTGGTAGTGGACTTTGTCTATACCGACACCATCCGCCCCATCATAGGCAAGGAGGCCCCAAAATACGCCCCCTACCTGCTGACGGTATTCTTCTTTATCCTGACGATGAACCTGCTGGGCCTGATTGTCATCTTCCCCGGTGGCGCCAACCTGACAGGTAACCTGGCGGTGACGGCCGTGCTCGCGCTGCTCACCTTCCTGATCACCAACCTGACGGGTACCAAGCACTACTGGAAAGAAATGTTCTGGCCCGACGTGCCCACCGCACTCAAGTGCCCCGTGCCCCTGATGCAGGTCATCGAGCTCTTTGGCATCTTCACCAAGCCCATCGCACTGATGATTCGTCTTTTTGCGAACATGATGGGTGGCCACATGGTGGTGATCGTGTTCATGCTGCTGATCTTCATCTTCGGCAGTATGTTCGGCACCGCTGTGGGTGGAGCGATGACGCCGCTCTCGGTAGCGCTATCACTGTTCATGCTCCTGCTCGATGTGCTGGTGAGCTTCATCCAGGCCTATGTGTTCACAATCCTTTCCACCATGTTCATCTCAATGGCCCACGTGCACGAGCATGCCGAGTGACCGTCGACCGGGAGAGCATGATTTATTACAGAATTACAAACAAAATAACAATAACAAACTAAAAACTTTACGACTATGTTAGGAATGATTTTATTAGAGGCTATGGCCAACCTTGGCGCAGCAATTGGAGCAGGTATCGCAGCTATCGCAGCAGGTATCGGTATTGGTAGAATCGGTGGCAGTGCCATGGAGGCTATTGCCCGCCAGCCCGAATCGACCGGTGACATCCGCAGCAACATGATTGTTATCGCCGCCCTTATCGAGGGTGTTGCCTTCTTCGCACTCATCGTCTGCATCCTGGCCATCTTCATCAAGTAATCCACCCTTAACCGGTTTACCAGATGGAACTTTTCAAGCCTGAATTTGGCCTGGCGTTCTGGATGTTCATCGCATTCCTGTGCCTCTTTGGCATCCTTGCCAAGTGGGCATGGCCCTTCATCATCAAGAGTATGGAGGAACGTGCCGACCTGATCGACAAGGGAGTAGCCTATGCACAGGAAGCCAAAGCACATCTTGACAATGCCAAGGCCGAGGCAGACAAGTTGATTGCCGAAGCCCGCAACGAGCAGGCCGACATCCTGCGTGAGGCAGCCAAGATGCGCAACGAGCTCATCGAGAAAGCCCACGGCGAGGCAGCCGACGAAGCCAAGAAGGTGACCGAGGCGGCTCAGGTGTCGCTTGAGCAGGCACGCAAGGAGGCCGAGAAGACGCTGCGCAAAGAGGTGGGCGACCTGGCGCTGCAAATCGCCGAAAAGGTGATTCGCAAGAACATCGCCAGCGATGATGCCCAGCGCGCGCTTGTCGACCAATATCTGAGTGAGGTTGAGACTAAAAACTAATGCGATATGAGTGACGGACTGATTCCTCGCCGATACGCCAAAGCGCTGTACAAGTACGCCACCGAAAAAGGTGACGCACAAGAGATTTATGAGCTCTTGAAGGGCCTGAGTTTCCGCTACACCGCTATCGACGAACTCAAGCGCGCTGTGCTCAATCCAGAAATCTCTGACGAGGCCAAGGGGGCCTTTATGCTCAAACTCGCCGGCGGCAAGCCCGGCAGCTCGCTGGACAAGTTCCTGCTGCTGTGCGTGCGCAACAACCGCGCCGAGTATCTGCAGAAGATCTCCCTCGCCTATGTCGATCTCTACCGCGAGCTCCATGAGATCGCCCACGTGGTCATCACCACAGCGGTCCCCATGCCCGAGGCCGAGGTCAATGCCATTATCGACATCGTTAAAAAGCGCCTGGGCGCGATGGAACTCGAAATCGAGCAGGTCATCGACCCCGAGTTGATTGGCGGCTTCACCGTGGTCATCAACGGACTGGTGCTTGACGCGTCGGTAAAGAGAGAATTGAATGAATTGCGAATTCAACTGCAAAAGAAATAGACAACACGATGATTAATCCCAGTGAAATATCTGATATACTGAAACAACAGCTCGTCGAAGACATCGCCAAGCGTCAGGTCGCCTTTGAAGAAGAAGGCACCGTCCTGGAGGTGGGTGACGGCGTGGCTCATGCCTACGGCCTGCACAACGTTGAGGCCAACGAGCTCGTGCAGTTCGAGAACGGCGTGACCGGCGTGGCCATGAACCTCGAGGAGAGCGACGTGGGTATCATCCTGCTTGACGAGGTGGACACCGTGACCGAGAACATGAAGGTGCGCCGCACTGGTGCCATCGCCTCCATCGAGGTGGGCGAGGGGCTGCTGGGCCGCGTGATCAACGTTCTGGCACAGCCCATCGACGGCAAAGGACCCATCGACGGCAAGAAGCTGCGCCTGCCGCTGGAGCGCAAGGCTCCCGGCGTCATCTTCCGCCAGCCGGTGAACCAGCCGCTGCAGACGGGACTCAAAGCCATCGACTCGATGATTCCCATCGGCCGTGGCCAGCGTGAGCTCATCATCGGTGACCGCCAGATCGGCAAGACCGCCATCGCGGTGGACACCATCATCAACCAGCGGGCCAACTACGAGGCCGGCAAGCCGGTATATTGCATCTATGTCGCCATCGGTCAGAAGGCTTCGACCGTTGCTGCGCTCGTCAATAAACTCGAGGAAAGCGGTGCCCTGCCCTACACCATCGTGGTTGCCGCCACCGCTGCCGACTCGGCTTCGATGCGCTACTATGCACCGTTTGCCGGAGCCGCCATCGGCGAGTACTTCCGCGACACCGGCCGTGACGCACTGGTCATCTATGACGACCTGTCGAAGCACGCTGTGGCCTACCGCGAGATTTCGCTGATCCTCAAGCGCCCCTCGGGCCGCGAGGCTTATCCCGGCGACATCTTCTACCTGCACAGCCGCTTGCTGGAACGTGCCGCAAAGATCAACGAGAACCAGGCTGTGGCAAGCGTAATGAACGACCTGCCCGAGCCCCTCAAGCCCATCGTCAAGGGCGGTGGCTCATTGACGGCACTTCCCATCATCGAGACCCAGGCCGGCGACGTGAGCGCCTATATCCCCACCAACGTGATTTCGATTACCGACGGCCAGATTTACCTTGAGTCGGCCCTGTTCAACTCGGGTATCCGTCCTGCCGTCAATGTGGGTATCTCGGTATCGCGTGTGGGTGGTAATGCCCAGATCAAGTGTATGAAGAAGGTGGCCGGTACGCTCAAGATTGCCCAGGCACAGTACCGTGAGCTCGAGGCCTTCACCAAGTTTGGTGGTGACATCGACCCCGTTACCGCGCGCACCATCGACACGGGCCGCAAAAACGAGCGCCTGCTCGTGCAGCCCCAGTACACGCCCATGCAGGTCGAGGAACAGGTCGCCATCATCTATTGCGGTGTTAATGGCCTGCTGCGCGACGTGCCCCTGGACAAGGTCGCCGAGTTTGAGAAAATGTTCATCCATTACCTGCGCGGCAAGCACCAGAAGGACGTCCTCGACGTGCTGCGCAGCGGCAAGATTGACGACGACGTCATGGCCAAGATCAAGGCCGCCGCTGCCGAGGTTGCGGCAAAATATGCCCCTGTCGCCAGTTAATCCAGCTATCATTTAGTTCGCAAGATGTCAACATTAAGAGAACTCAAGACGCGAATAGGCTCGGTAGCCTCGACACAGAAGACGACGAGTGCCATGAAGATGATCTCGTCGTCCAAGATGCGCAAGGCCACCGGCCAACTGCAGCGCCTGTCGCCCTACCGCCACATGGTACAGCACGTGATCAGCCACCTGCTGGTGACCGACCAGCAGTTTGACTCGCCGCTCATTGCCGAGCGCGACGTGCAGCGTGTGGCCCTGGTGATTTTCGGTAGCGATGATGGCCTGTGCGGCGGCTTCAACGTCAACATCTTCAAGCAGTTGCTCGAGAGCATCAATGCGGTTCGCAAGCAATTTGGCCAGCAGGTGGGAATCACCATCGTGCCCGTGGGCAAGAAGATGACCAAGGCGGTCGAGAAAATCGCCAAGGGCGACATCCAGATGGAGCGTGTGGCCCTGAACACGCGCAGCGGCAACGAGGAGCTGTATGCCTTCACCGACCTGATGAGGACACGCTTCCTGGAGCACACGTTTGACCGGGTGGAGATGCTGTACATGCACTTCATCTCTACCGGCAAGCAGGTGTTCACGCGCGAGCAGCTGCTGCCCGTGAGCTATCAGGGTCTGGCCGACAATGTTGACCCGCGCGCCGCCAACAGCCCCTGCCTGTTCGAGCCCGACGCCAACACCATCTTCAACACCGTGCTGCCCTTGCACATCAAGTCGATGCTTCAGGATGTCTTCATCCAGAGCGCGGCCAGTGAGCAAAGCGCACGCGTGATGGCGATGCAGGCGGCGAGCGACAACGCCAAGGAACTGCTTGACGAATTGCAGCTGGAGTACAACAAACTGCGTCAACAGGGCATCACCACCGAGCTGCTCGACATCCTGGGCGGACAGGTGGAACGCTAACGCGAAATGTAACGATTACAATAGAACCAATATATTATGAATATCAAGGAGTATTTCGTCTCAATCTTCAAAGGCTTTTACAGCCTGATCAAGGGCATGGAGGTGACCGGCGTGGAGCTGGTGACCCCCAAGGTGACCGAGCAATATCCCGAGAACCGCGCCGAGCTCCACATCCCGGAGCGGTTCCGTGCCACGCTGGAGTTCATCTATGACGAGAACGGCGGCCACAAGTGCATCGCGTGTGGCAGCTGCGAGCGCAACTGCCCCAACCAAAAGAAGATGAAGCTTGACAAGTACATGTATGACTTGGGCAGCTGCACCTTCTGCGGACTGTGTGTGCAGGTGTGCCCCACCAACGCCATCCGCTTCAGCAACGACTTTGAGCAGGCGGTATTCACCCGCTCTAAGCTCATCAAGCAGCTCAACTACCTGCCCGAGAAGGACGAACCCGCTCCTGCTCCCGCACCGGCCGCAAAGCCTGCCGAGGCCCCTGCAGCTACGGCGCCTAAACAAGAAACCAAAGAAAATAAGGAATAATGGAATCAGTAGGTAACATCATTTTGTATTTTATTGTTGCGATCGCCATCATCGTCTTCTCGGTGCTGACGGTTACCACGCGCAAGATTTTGCGCTCCGCAACCTATCTGCTGTTTGTGCTGTTTGCCACAGCCATCATCTACTTCCAGATGGACTATCAGTTCCTGGGAGCTGTGCAGATTGCCGTCTATGCCGGTGGCAT
>CACYAW010000105.1 GCA_902772455.1 uncultured Bacteroidales bacterium | reverse complement strand
CGACAAGGTGTTCCGCAGCCCGCAATCCAAGGTATTTGACGAGGCCGAGAACCGCATGCACACCATCAAGGCCGTCATGTACGCAACGCTGAAGTAATTTAATCCGGTTCACCATTGTGAACTGGAGGCTAAAGATTAATGGTTAAAGGTTAATGGGTGGAAACTCATAGACTTTAATCATTAATCTTTCTAGAACATCATTCATTAAAAGGAAAAAGACAATATAAATTATGAGTAAACGTCTTGTTATCGCTCTGGGCGGCAACGCCCTGGGCAAGACTCCCCAAGAGCAGCTGGACCTGGTAAAGGGCACTGCATCGACCATCGTGGACCTCGTTGAGGAGGGTTATGACGTGGTTATCGGTCACGGTAACGGCCCCCAAGTGGGCATGGTTAACCTGGCCTTTGAGTACTCGGCCAACAACGGTGGCGGCACCCCCGCCATGCCTTTCCCCGAGTGCGGTGCCATGACACAGGGTTACATCGGATATCACCTGCAGCAGGCCGTTGAGCGCGAGCTCGCACGCCGTGGCATCAACAAGCCCTGTGCTGCCGTGGTGACCCAGGTGGTTGTTGACAAGAACGACGACGCCTTCCAGAAACCCACCAAGCCCGTGGGCATGTTCTACAGCAAGGAGGATGCCGACCGCATCGTCGCCGAGACCGGTTATACCTTTGTCGAGGACGCCGGCCGTGGCTATCGCCGCGTCGTTCCCTCGCCCATCCCCGTCAAGATTGTTGAGTTGCCCATCGTCGAGCAGCTCGTGGGTCTGCACAGCGTGGTCATCACCGTGGGTGGTGGTGGCATCCCCGTTGTGGAGAATGGCCCCGGCGACTATGAGGGCGTGGCAGCCGTGATCGACAAGGACCGTGCCAGCGCCAAGTTGGCCCTCGACCTGAATGCCGACATGCTGGTCATCCTCACCGCCGTGGAGAAGGTGTCCATCAACTTCAACAAGCCCGACCAGAAGGACCTCGACCGCATGACCATCGCCGAGGCTCGCGAGTACATCAAGGAAGGTCACT
Source organism: uncultured Bacteroidales bacterium (assembly GCA_902772455.1). Classification (GTDB taxonomy): domain Bacteria; phylum Bacteroidota; class Bacteroidia; order Bacteroidales; family Muribaculaceae; genus Sodaliphilus. The sequence continues at coordinate 7,182 of CACYAW010000105.1, read as the reverse complement.
TCGCCCCCGGCAGCATGCTGCCCAAGGTGGAGTCGTGCATCAGCTTCGTGGAGAACACCACGGGCGGCACCGCCCTGATTACCTCGCTTGACAAGGCCCGTGAGGCCCTGCAGGGCAAGACCGGCACCCTGCTGGTGAAGGAGTAAAGACAACATCCTATTATCATATAGCAACAATGGTTGGACCTTTTTTCGTGTCCAACCATTGTTGTTATCAGCTATTACCATTGGTCATCATCACAGGGCGAGGCGCAACCCCACGTTGTTGCTTGCGGACAACGGCACGTAGAGGCGCCGACACGACACACGGCAGCCACTGGCGTTGCCATACCAGCTGCCACCACGGATTACGCGGCAAGAGCCCGATGCGGGACCAGTAGGGTTTGTCTGCGCTTCATTGGTGTAATCGCCCCACCAGTCCTGGCACCATTCCTCTACATTGCCCGACATATCGTACAGGCCCAATTCATTGGGAGCTTTTGTCGCAACAGTCTGGGTGCCATAGTCTTCAGAGTCACTTGTCAGAGACGAGATGTTATACAAATACCAAGCCACATCGTCGATGGTGTTGCTGCCAGCGTATTCGTAGCCATGGCTGAGTTTGCCGCCGCGGGCAGCATATTCCCATTCTGCCTCGGTGGGCAAACGGAAGTTTTTGCCTGTGAGCTGGTTCAACTTAGTGATAAAGGTCTGGCATTCATTCCAATTAACATACTCCACAGGACGTTGCAGGTTCTCGGTGTAATTGTTTCTGCTGGAGAAGCTACTCGGGTTGCTGCCCATTACAGCCAGCCACAGTGCCTGGGTTACCTCGGTCTCGCCGATGCTATAACTCGAAAGGGTTACCTGGTGAGCTGGTTTTTCAAAATAGAAATCATTGTTGCCTTGCACATCTTTCGCGCCCATGGTGAATGTGCCGCCCTCGACGGTAATCATCTTGAACGAGACACCATTCACTGTGTAGGTTTTATCAAGGGGCAGGGGTTCGTCCTTGTCGTCACCACAAGACACGAGCGTCACGCCAAAGCCGAAAGCAAGCGTCAATAACATAACGAAATACAACTTTTTCATTCTCTGTGCTTTGTTTTTAATGATTTCAATTAATTATTTGCAAAAGTAATAAAAAACGGGAATAATATACTATTTGTCCTCCCTTTTTTCTTGAGTCAATGGTACGAAATTCAACTTTGAAGAATCCGTTTATATAGCCAGCAATAGGCGCTCAACCTTTTATTTTTGCATCATCCTCAAGAAAAAAAACACAAATCCTTTTAAAAATTACCGAATTCTTGCACTATATTTGCATTCTAATCACAATAGCACAATAACGCTTTAATAGAATTGATATGATGAAAAGATTATTCATAGCTTTGGCTCTCACGATGTTGTGGTCGGTTTGTTGGGCCGACTCTCCCCTGACCTCGACGCATTTTTCAGACGCCTACTCCGATCACCCGATGGTGCAGATGGCGTGTCAGGAAATGCAGTATGACATCCCTACCACACTTCTTAACTTCCTGGCCGATGAGAAATCGCCTGTCGATGTTCGCCTTGCCGTCGTCAACAAGATAGGCTGGAACTTTGATGGCACCACTATGGGACAACAGCTGGGTGAATACCTGATGGGCCGCAACAAAGTGAAGAACGAAAAGAAACTCATCAAGAAACTTGATGCCGGCACACTGGCCGTATATGCCTATGCCAAGGCGATGAGCAACTATTTTGACGTCACCGCCGCGAGCGAGATGGGCCATCAGGCAGTGAAGAAGAACAAGGACAAAAGCTTCAGCGTGGCACTGATTTCTGCCCTCATCGATGCCCAGGTCTATCTAGACACCGACTGGTCGATGATTTATTCTGCACTCGCCAATGTCCTGCACGACGGCTCGCTGAAGCTCGACATGCGCCAGGAGGCCATCGATAGCATCATGGATTACATCAATCTCTACAAGGGAGAGTAACACAATAGTTTTCAAGACGAACGGTTCCCTGGGAGCGTTATTGGCGAAACTCTTTCGGGGTCATGCCTGTCATGCGCTTGAAGAATTTGGTCAAGAATGACGGGTTGGGGAAATTCATGTCGTCACAGATGCGGGCGACGGGTTTGTCGGTGTGCTTGAGGTCGATTTTGATGCGGGTGACCAGCGCATCGTCTATCCATTGCTTAGCGCTCTTGCCGCTCACCTGCTTGATGATTGTGCTCATGTATCGCGGCGTGATGCACAGGCGCGAGGCATAGAAGTCGATAGTGTGGTGCTCAGGGGCAAACTCACTCACCAGCTGGATGAAATCGGTGAACAGTCGCTGCTCACGTGACTGGTGTTCGCGGTAGGACTGCTCATGACGGTTCCACAAGTGATCGACATACCACAGGAAAGCGCTCACCAGATGAAGCGTGACCTGGCTGCTGCCATCCGGTTGCCTCAGGTGATGATAAAGCATCAGGTGCAGCCGGTCCAAGTATTCCTGTTCAGCGGGATTCAGCCTCATCTGGAAGTCCCGCAGGTGACCATCGAAGGCACTGGGAATGCGATTACCCGCAGCCAGCGAAAACAGCTCGTCGCTGATCGACAAGCCAATGCCCTGCACATCGCTGGAGGCATCCTTGTACTGAAGGATACCGTTACTGCCCAGGAACACCACGTCGCCGACCTCAAAGCGGCGCTCTATCATGTTGATGATGGGATTGGCCCATCCGTTCTTAATCATGAGGACACGCATCTCGGGCATGAGCGTCGGCTGTTCTTTGAGCTGCTCCTTAATCAGGTTCAGTCGCACGTTGCGGGCTACTGCCAGATTGCGCGAGATGTAGTTGTTAGCCAAGTTTTCATCTTTCCCCTCAACCAGCTGTTTGAGTTGGGCCAGGTTTAGTTGCCTTAATTCTTCCATTGCCATCAATTTTGAACACAAAGGTAACCGAATATGGCCAATTAACAAAATAATCTTTGGTTTTTGTACAAATAGGACATTTTCTCCTTGCTTTAGATAGATAATGAAAAGGAATATCGTTGTATTTTTGCGATATCAAACAAAAACTCAATGATATGAAACGGCTATTTTTCATTATCAGCATCTGCATGGCGTTTACTGCTATGGCACAGTCGCTAGACGAGTGCCAAAAGGCCGCCGAGCGAAACTATCCGCTCATCGCCCAGCATGACCTCATCGGCCGCACAACCGAACTCACTGTCGCCAATATCCAAAAGGGTTGGCTGCCCCAGCTCACGGCAACGGCTCAAGCGACCTACCAAAGCGCTGTCACCGCTTGGCCCGATGAAATGAAGGGACTCATGCAGCAGATGGGTGTGGACATGAAGGGCCTGGCCAAGGACCAGTACCGCGTGGGGCTGGACCTGCAGCAGACGGTATTTGACGGCGGAGTCATCAGTGCCCAGCAGCAGGTGGCCCGTGAGCAGGGAGCCGTGCAGCAGGCACAGCTCGACGTCACCTTATATCAAGTGCGCCAGCGCGTCAATGAGATGTACTTCGGCCTGTTGCTGCTCGAAGACCAGATGCGCCTTAACGCCGACCTGCAGGAGCAACTTGCCGCCAGCGAGAAGAAGCTCACCTCAATGGTCAAGCACGGCACGGCCGCCCAGTGTGACCTGAACAACGTCACTGCCGAGCGTCTGAACGTTGTTCAGCAGAGGACCATGCTGGAGTCACAACATCGCGTGCTCCAATCGATGCTGGGCACCTTCTGCGGCATCGAAGTCAACCAGGTGACAAAACCTGCCGCTGTCGATGCCGTTGCAGGCAACAATCGTCCTGAGCTGAGGCTCATCGACAGCCAGTTGCGCCTGGCCGATGCCCAAGACCGCGCCCTCAAGGCGGCCCTGCTGCCACGTCTGGGTGTGTTCGCCCAAGGCTTCTATGGCTATCCGGGCTACAACATGTTCAAGGACATGATGAGCCGTGACTGGTCGTGGAACGGCATGGTGGGCGCCCGCTTGACTTGGAACATAGGTGCCCTGTACACTCACCGCAACGACAAGGCCAAGGTGCAGCTGCAGCGCGAAACCGCCCAGAACCAGCGCGAAGTGTTCCTGTTCAACAACCGTCTGGAACAGATGCAGCAAAGCGAGGCCATCGACCGCTACCGCCGACTGATGGCTCAGGACGAGGAGATCATCACCCTGCGTCAACAGGTACGTAAAGCCGCCGAGTCCAAACTCTCACACGGTATCATCGATGTGAATGACCTGGTGCGCGATCTCAATAATGAGAACGCCGCACGCGTGCAGCAGTCCATCCATGAGATTGAGATGCTCAAGCAGATGTACGACCTGAAATATACAACGAACAACTAACCAAACGACATAACGATGAAGAAGTTAACAATCATGGCAAGTGTGGCACTCCTGATGATGACCGCTTGCAGCAAGAAGGAAAAAGCCTACGATGCCACGGGAACGTTCGAGGCCACAGAGGTCACCATCTCGGCCAAGGCAACAGGCGAGCTAAAATCCTTTGACGTGACCGAAGGGCAGACCATCGAGGGCGGCACCCAAGTGGGACGCATCGACACCTATCAGCTCGTGCTCAAGAAACAACAGCTCGAGACCCAGCGCGGACAGCTCTCTGCCAGCAAACGGCAGCTGTCGTCCAACCGATCGGCAGCCAGCAGCCAACAGCTGGACCTGAACAAGCAGCTCTCGTCCATCCAGCAGCAGATTGCCAATGCGCAACGCGAGCGCCAGCGCTATGCTGAACTGGTCAAGGACGGTGCCGTTCCCCGCAAGCAGCTCGACGATATCGACAACCAGATCAAGGTGTTGAACCGCCAGCTGGAGGCCACCCGTGACCAGATACGCAGCGCCAACGCCGCCCTTGCCGACCAGGGCAAAGGGATCAGCGCCCAGATGGACGGTATCGACGCTCAGATGGCTGGTATCGACGCCCAGCAGCGCCAACTCGATGACCAGATTGCCAATGCCGACATCGTAGCTCCCTACAAGGGCACCGTGCTGGAAAAGTATGTCGAGCAGGGCGAATTTGTCTCGACGGGCAAACCGCTGTTCAAGATGGCCGATGTGGACAACATGTTCATCCGCGCCTATGTCACCTCGGCCCAGCTGCAAAACATCAAGGTGGGCCAAACGTGTAAGGTGTTTGCCGACTATGGCGACGGCCAGAAGAAAGAGTACGCCGGCACCATCACTTGGATTTCCAGCCGCTCGGAATTCACCCCCAAGACCATCCTGACCGACGACGAGCGCGCCGACCTGGTCTATGCCGTCAAGATTGCCATCAAGAACGACGGCTATGTAAAAATCGGGATGTACGGGGAAGTGAAATTCTAGACTATCTAGACTATCTAGAGCAGCTAGGGGCGCTCGACGATGTGTCCTTCACCGTGGGCAAGGGTGAGGTCTTCGGTCTCATCGGGCCCGACGGCGCCGGCAAGACGTCGATGTACCGCATCCTGTGCACCCTGTTGCTGCCCGATTCAGGGACAGTGGCGGTGGACGGCTTTGACGCGGTGCGCCAGATGACCGACATACGCCGTCGGGTGGGTTACATGCCCGGCAAGTTCTCGCTCTATGAGGATTTGACGGTCCAAGAGAACCTGGAATTCTTTGCCACTCTGTTCGGCACGACGGTTGAGGAAGGTTATGACAGCATCAAGGCGATTTACAGTCAGATTGAACGATTCAAGAACCGCCGGGCAGGTGCCCTGTCGGGAGGTATGAAACAGAAACTGGCCCTCTCGTGCGCCCTGGTGCACAGCCCCAGCGTGCTCTTCCTCGACGAGCCCACGACGGGCGTTGACCCCGTATCACGCAAGGAGTTCTGGGACATGCTGGGCAACCTCAAGGACCGTGGCATCACCATTGTAGCCTCGACACCCTATCTTGACGAGGTGCGACGCTGCGAACGTGTGGCTTTCCTCGATCATGGCAAGATTCGGGGCATCGGAACGCCCGACGACATTCTGACCCGTTTTGCCGACATCTTCAATCCCCCCGGCATTGACCACACCCAGGGAGGCGAGGTCAAGAACGAGAACGTCATCGAGGTGGAACATCTGGTCAAAGCCTTCGGCTCGTTCCATGCGGTTGATGATATCAGTTTCACGGTCAAGCGGGGCGAGATTTTCGGTTTCCTCGGGGCCAACGGTGCCGGCAAGACCACAGCCATGCACATGCTGACAGGCCTGAACCAGCCGACGAGCGGCACGGGCCGCGTGGTAGGCTACGACATCCGCACCGAGCATGAGCAAATCAAGAAGCACATCGGCTACATGAGCCAGCGGTTCTCGCTCTACGAGGACCTGACGGTGGCCGAGAACATCCGCCTGTTTGGCGGCATCTACGGCATGGACGACAAGGAAATTGCCCGCAAGACCGACGAACTGCTCGAGCGCCTGCAGTTCTCGGACCACAAGGACACCCTTTCTCGGTGAGCATCTTCCACGAGCCGGGCGTGGTCTTCCTCGACGAACCCACGGGTGGTGTTGACCCCGCAACGCGGCGCCAGTTCTGGGAGCTGATCTATGAGGCGGCAGGTCGCGGCATCACCGTGTTTGTCACCACCCACTACATGGACGAGGCCGAGTACTGCGACCGCATCTCCATCATGGTAGACGGCAAAATCAAGGCGATGGGCACGCCCGATGAGTTGAAACAGAAGTATAACCAGCCCGATATGGACCACGTGTTCACCTATCTGGCACGCCAAGCCACGCGCAGCAGCGATTAAAACACCGGAGGCATGAAACAGTTTATATCATTCGTCATCAAGGAAGCCAAGCACATCCTGCGCGACAAGCGCACGATGCTCATCCTCTTTGGCATGCCGCTGGTGCTGATGCTCATCTTCGGCTTTGCCATCACTACCGACGTCAAGAACGTGCGCACGGTGGTGGTCACCTCGCAGATGGACCATCTCACGCAGGCGGCTGTTGAGCGGTTGGCACAGTCGGAGTACTTCACCATCACCCAAACCGTCAGCACGCCACAGGAGGCTGAACGGCTCATACGTAGTCAGAAGGCTGATATGGCCATGGTGTTCTCACACGATTTTGCCAGCAAAAAGGACGGTATTCAGCTGATAGTCGACGGCTCCGACCCCAACATGGCAACGCAGTGGACGAACTATGCGCAGGGCGTGCTGGCAAACATGCAGGGCAGTATGGTAAACTCCAAAATGCTCTACAATCCGCAGATGAAGTCAGCCTACA
>CACYAW010000104.1 GCA_902772455.1 uncultured Bacteroidales bacterium | reverse complement strand
AATTTTTTCCCCACATTTTCCCCACATCTGCTAAAAACCTTGCAAAACGCTTAAATGCGCTTAAATCCGAGAGTTTTTGTAATATGTTGAAAATCAATAGATAATAAGCAAAATTAAAGGGTTTTCAATTGAATGCCATTTAAGCCGTTTTAATATTCTCAATTGCGGCTCTGGGTACGAGTACAAGGTGCTGACAATCGGTTGATTGTGGCACCTTTTTTGTTTTGGGCTTTGCGGTGATGCAAATGGCGGATATATGAGGTCTTTATCATATGAAAGGTGTCTTTATTGTATCTTTCCTTTTTCTACTTCAACAATGGTTAAAAGTAGTGGTTGGGGTTCAGTTTTTGAGGGATGGTGATGGGTGGGTGAGGTTTTTTCTATAATTTTGCAGTGGAATAGATTATGGATTCCGTTTCTATGATAATGAGAAGAGGATGAGTTGGCAATCACTAAAAGAACGATACAAGGGTTTCAAGCGTTGGCAGCGTGAGCCGATGCGATACGTCCAGGGTGATGTGGAGCATCGTTGCAACAACTGCGGGTTCACCTTCACGGGCCACTATTGCCCTACCTGCTCTCAGCGGGCAAACTTGGGGCGCATCGGGTGGCATAGCGTGCGCCAGAGCGTGATGGACATGTGGGGCTTGGGGTCGCGTTCGCGTTCTGTCCTGTACAGCGTGTGGCAGTTGCTCTTCCGCACTGGTTACTTCATCGGTGACTACATCAGCGGCAGGCGTCAAGTGAGTTTTCCGCCCGTGAAGATGCTGTTCATTCTCGCTGTCGCCTATGCGGTCTTCTTCCATTGGTTGTTACCTGAATTCAAGGGTCTCGGCTATGGGCTGGATTTCCATGAACTTGGTTTCAGTGTGGATGATGGGGAAAACATGGCTAACATGTCCAAGCCGTTTTATGAATGGTATGAGACCCATTTCAGCTGGTCCATGCTGATACTTTCCTTCATGGCCATCTTCCCCACCTGGGTCATGTTCCGCAACTCGCCGCGCCACTCGCGGCACACGTTGCCCGAGGGGTTCTTTATCCAGGTCCTTTATGCCACCCTGCAAGTGTCTATCTTCCTGCTGATGGTGCCGTGCTGGTTCATTTTCAAGCAGATGACAGTCCTCACGGGCATATTCGTCGTTGTGACGGCTTATTATATCATCGGTTACAAGCAGCTGTTCGGCTATGGCTTGTGGGGCACCTTGTGGCGCCTGATGTTCGTCTATATTTTTATTTACTGTTGTGCGTTATTGCTTGGGCATTTTGTGTTCTATTCGGGGTCTTCCCGCGACATTCATGTGATGGGGTACACTTTTCCTGCCGGAAACTTCATGACGTGTTTCTATGTCATCTTTGGAGTCCTGATTTTGTCCTCGGGCTACCTCATCAACCGCATCGCTACCCGCAAGGCCCGGCGACAAGACGCCTAAAGGCCGGCAACATAACCCAAAATCAGAATCAAGGCACTGTATATCAACGATATGCGGTGCCTTTGCTTTTTCTTTAAGGGTTAACCGTATATTGGTTTTAGTGGGGGTGGATTTTAAATAACGGGCAGGAAATTTTGATATGTTATGGAAATTTAGCAATTTTGCAGACTAATTGGATTTTTTTGACCATCACGTTATATATTTAATGTGTTTTGGGCCTTATTGTTGACAAAAATGCGAAAATTTTATCAATTTGCTTTTATCATACTGGTGATTCTGGGCCTGCTGGCCTCGTGCTCGCGGGACGAAAAGAAGTACCGCATCGGGGTGTCGCAGTGCTCTGATGATATCTGGCGCGACAAGCAAAACTCTGAACTGCAAATCGGCGCCTATTTCCACGATAATGTAGAACTGAGGTTTGCTGTGGCATTTGACAGCGACGAGCGCCAAATCCAGCAGATCGACAGCCTTGTAGGCACTGGAATCGACCTGCTGATTGTGGCTCCCAACCAGGTATCGACAATTTCGCCGGCCATCGACCGCGCCTACGACAAGGGCATCCCGGTGATTGTGTTTGAACGCAAGACGAATACTAAGAAGTACACCGCCTATATGGGTGCCGACAACTACGAGATGGGACACCTGATGGGCGAGTATGTCGCCACACGGCTCAATGAACGTGGCCGCATCATCGAGGTGATGGGCCTGAAGGGGTCTTCGCCCGCGATTGAGCGCCACAACGGTTTTAGGGAAGCCATCGCCCAGCATCCTGGCATCCAGGTGGTTGCGACCCTGCAGGGCGACTGGACCGAGCCGACGGCCTACAACACGGTTAAGCAGTGGCTCGACAAGAACAAGGGAGAAAAGATTGACCTGGTGTTCGGCATGAACGACCGCACGGCGATGGGCGCCCGCAAGGCCTTTGAGGAGGCCGGAGTGGCGTTGCCGCTGTTCTGCGGCATCGATGGCCTGCCGGGCGAGAACGGCGGCATCCGCCTGGTAATGGATTCGCTGCTGGACGCGTCCTACATCTACCCCACCCACGGCGACCAGGTGCTGCAGCTGGCCGTGGATATCCTTGAGGGGAAGCCCTACGAAAAAGAGACGAAGCTGATGTCGGCGCTCGTCACCCAGGAGAATGCCCGCGTGCTGCTGATGGAGAGCGAGGAAATCATGCGCCAGTCGCACAACCTCGAGCAGCTGCACGAGAAGGCCAGCCAATATCTCGACCAATTGGGCAACCAGCGCACGCTCATCTTTGTGGCCCTGGCAGCCATATTCCTGTTGCTGGCATTGCTGGTGGGCATCTACATGTACTACCTGCAGCGGGCGCGCATCCAGGACGAGCGCATGCAGATGGAGCGCGAGCAGCTGGACTTCTACACCCAGGTGAGCCACGAACTGCGCACGCCGCTGACGCTCATCCAGGGGCCGCTGGACCAGTTGTTAAGGACCAACGACTTCCGCACCGCCAGCGACAATGCGCGTGAACTCTTCACTATCGTCCGCCGCAACACTCAGCACCTTACCGGTCTCATCAACAAGATGCTGGATGCCCAAACGGGCGGCACAGTCACCGACGTCAACGCCCATGTCGAGACGCAACATCTTGCGCCTACCGAATCGGCCGAAAACGTCAAGCCCGATGAGGACGCTCCCACAGTGCTCATCGTCGATGACAATGCCGATATCCGCATCTATCTGCGGTCTATCCTGCAAGGGCAATACCGCCTGCTGGAGGCCGAGGACGGCAAACGCGGCCTGGAGCTGGCCCGCGAACAGGTGCCCGACCTGATCGTGTCGGACGTGATGATGCCCGTGATGAACGGCCTGGAGTTCTGCCAACAGGTGAAAAAGGACGACATTTCCTGCCACATCCCCGTCATCCTGCTCACTGCCAGGGCGCTGGAAAAGCATCAGATCGAGGGCTACGAGAGCGGTGCCGACGCCTACATCACCAAGCCGTTCTCGCCTGAATTGCTGCTGGCCCGCATCAGCAACCTGCTGCAGAGCCGCCATCAGCTCAAGGACCTGTGGGGCATGAAATCCGCAGCAGAACCTGTCGAAGCCCCCGCCACGGTTGCTGCGCCCGCTCCCACGCCCATCGAAGACGCCTTCATTTCCCGATTCAAGAAGATAGTGGAAGAACGACTGCCAGACAGCAACCTGAGTGTCGAGGACCTGGCTGCCGACATGGGACTGAGCCGTGTGCAGCTATACCGCAAGGTCAAGGCCTTGACAGGCAGCACACCGGTGGACCTGCTGCGCAAGGCAAGACTTGCCCAGGCTCAAAAGCTGCTGCAGGAGTCAACGCTGTCGGTTAGCGAAATCGCCTATAAGGTGGGATTCGCCTCTCCGTCCTATTTTACCAAGTGCTACAAGGACGAGTTCGGCACCGTGCCAGGCGAGGCACGCAAGTCCTGATTCCACCCAACAAATGCAATAATGCCCTCACGCTAAGCCGCCAGGACGCTAAGTCTTTTAATATTGCTCGCAAGCGACTCGCAACAAAGCAATTTTCTCTAGGGCAGCAGCTGGTAGTGTTTAACGCCTCGAGACGCAAGATAATGTCTCTCTACTGGTCAAGTGATTGCCGACTCATTGAGATACAGAATACGCGTTAAGATAAGAGCGCCCTCCCGTGTGGGAAGAGCGCTCTTATCACATTCTTGAGTCCCCGAATTAGAGGTTCAGATAGGCTTTCAAGGCTTCGACATATTCCTCGAAGGCTTTGCGGCCTTGCTCGGTAACCTGGCAGGTGGTGCGTGTCTTCTTGCCGACAAAGCCCTTGGTGACGGTGATGTAACCGGCATTGGACAGTTTGTCGAGCTGCACGCTCAGGTTACCTGCTGTGGACTCGGTCTGCTCCTTGAGGTAGACAAAGTCGGCCTCGTCCACGTTCATCAGGATGGACATCACTGCCAGCCGCAGCTGGGAGTGAAGGATGGGATCCAGCTCTTTCATCGCTGCAACTTGGCTTTACGGTTAATGATGTGACCCGGAATGATCATCATGCAGATGAAGGCAATGATGAACAACGGCAGAATCAGGTTGGCATACAAGGGAACCTCGGCCGCAATGCAGCAGACGATGAATATGCCGCAAGCCAGGCCGATTGCGCCACCTGCCACCAGCGATTTCTCCTTGATGATAATGCCCTGTGCCATCTCGGCCATAGGAACAATGATAAGTGCAAAAGCAAACATCATCTTCCATGCATCGTAACCCTTGAGCAGTGAAAATCCCAGGCAGAACAGTGTTGCGACAAAGGCCGATATACCTACAATCGTCCAGATCTGTGACGTGAGCTTGTCGGAATAACTCTTAACGCCATATTTCACACGCTGCTTCTTATCCATAATGGGGGTTGCGATGCCACCGACAACACCGATGAGGAACCACAGCCAGTTCCATGCCGGATTGTGGGTCTTCACTAGCAGAATCCATAACAGGGCTGCCACTACTACCGAAAGGTAACCCCACATCAGCATGATGTTGCCGTCGCCGATGTAACGCTGGCGGGTGCGATTGATCATCGCGGTAATCAGTTCGAGACTTTCTTTCTCGGTCATTTTCTTGTCTTCCATAACTTGAATGTTTTTAATTTGGCTATAAAGCGGTTTAAAATATAAACTAAAACTCTCCGAAAAAAGAACAGCACTCGCGATTACCGTTCTTATTTTCACGCTGCAAAGATAAAGCGGTTTATAATATAAACCAAATTTTTGCCATATATTTAACCTTTATTAACACAATCACGTGATAAATACCCCCTCTGACCCATAAGACACATCTTTTATAATAAAAGACGCTAACTGATGCCAAATCTTATAATCAATGTTGAATAGACCCTACGTTTGCAAAAATCGCTCTTGATAGCCGCGAAAGAAACACTTAACTTGCGTATAAAACCATAAAAATGGTGTGGACCGACGCTTCATCTAATCTAACGGTTGCCGCAGACCTGGCTTGGGAGTGAAACGATGTAAGACCCACATCTTTTGCCATTTTTTAGCACAAAATGCGCACCAAACCCCAGAACAACTTGTAAAAAACGTTCATTGACTAACAAAATTGATGCACCGAAACATATTTACAAGCGGAAGAACGAAAACTGATAGTCCCCTATATATTAATAGGTTAACTTTGCAAACAATCGATATAAACTAACAATTTTTTATTAACCAAAACCAACAGAACAATGAACGTACTGAAAAGATTTCTACTCAGCTTCATGCTCATGTTGACGTGTACCCTAGTGTATGCGCAAACAGAAATCACAGGCACCGTCGTTGACGAGACAGGAGAAACCGTCATCGGCGCCACTGTGATGGAGAAAGGTACCAGCAATGGTACAGTGACCGACTTTGACGGTGTATTCACCATCAAGGTCAACCCCGGAGCAACCCTCGTTTTCTCCTACGTGGGCTTCCTTAATGTCGAGATGCCTGCCAGCAATGGCATGGTCGTCACCATGAAGGAGGACGCACTTGCCCTTAACGAGATCGTCGTGACGGGTTACACCACACAGCGCAAGGCCGACTTGACCGGCGCCGTGAGTGTAGTCAGCGTGACCGATCTGGTAAAGCAGAACGAGAACAACCCCATTAAGGCGATGCAGGGTCGCGTGCCGGGCATGAACATCTCGGCCGACGGTAACCCCTCGGGTGCCGCTACTGTCCGCATTCGTGGTACAGGTACCCTGAACAACAACGACCCGCTTTACATCATCGACGGTGTTCCCACCAAGGCCGGTATGCACGAGCTCAACGGTAACGACATCGAGAGCATCCAGGTCTTGAAGGATGCCGCTTCGGCGTCTATCTACGGTAGCCGCGCTGCCAACGGTGTCATCATCATCACCACCAAGGGCGGCAAGGACGGCAAAGTGAAGATCGACTTCGACGCCAGCCTGTCGGTACAGACCTATGCCCACAAGATGAAAGTGCTGAACGCCAAGGAGTTTGGCCAGACGATGTGGCAGGGCTATGTAAACGATGGCCTAAATCCCAACCTGAACGGTCTGGGCTACCATTATGACTGGAGTTACGATGCCCAAGGCGTTCCCATGCTCAACAACATCACGATGAACAAGTTCCTGGATCCTGCAGGCTTGACTCCCGCCGCCGACACCGACTGGTTCAAGGAGACCACCCGCACGGGTCTGGTTCAGCAGTACAACCTCTCGCTGAGCCAGGGTACCGAGAACGGAACTTCATTCTTCTCGCTGGGCTACTACAAGAACGACGGTATCATCAAGAAGTCGGACTTCCAGCGCCTCTCGGCCCGTATGAACTCGACCTACAAGCTG
>CACYAW010000103.1 GCA_902772455.1 uncultured Bacteroidales bacterium | reverse complement strand
AATTATGTTGACATTTTTGTCAACCTATTTCAGGACAAGACATCCTTTTACTGTCGGCGAATTTAACGAATTTAACGAAGGCATCCGCGCTCAATGGAATGCGGATGCCCCCCTAAACTCTAAACACTAGACTCTAAACTGCGAGCGCAGCGAGCACTAATGCGGATGCCCTCTCTAAACCCTAAACTCTAAACTCTAAACTGCAGGCCTATGGCCTGCATTATACACATGCCACATCACGATAGCGGCACAACAAGATATATTTAATGAGTGTTTGGTCCCATGCTGGGGAATCTCGACACAAGCGTCGCTGGCATCTACCACCTGCTGACTCACGCCTTTCACCTCGTTGCCGAAGACAATGGCGATTTTCTCATCTTTTTTGATTGAAAAATTCTCAAGGCTGACGCTGTCATGGACCTGCTCGATGGAATAAACCGTGTAACCCTCGCGCTTGAGTTGCTCAATGGCATCCAGGGTGGTGGAATGATACTGCCATGCTACCGACTCCTCGGCACCCAGGGCTGTCTTGTGAATCTCGGATTTGGGCGGTTGGGGCGTAATGCCGCACAACATGAGCCGCTCGATCAAGAAGGCGTCGGCCGTTCTAAATACCGAACCCACATTCATCTCGCTGCGCACATTGTCCAGCACCACCGTGACCGGCAACTTCTCCACCTGCCGGTATTCCTCTACACCCACACGGTGCAGTTCCACCATTGATTTTTTCCTTGACATATTCTTATCCCAATGCGTTTATCAGCACAAAGGTACAATTATCCTGTCAATAACCCTGTTTACTGCTGTTGAAAAAAATTTGAAAAAAATCGGCAAAAAACTCTTGACAAATTCAAATCAATGCGGCTTATCAATCTTTTTCTAGCCGCCAAAAAAGTTAGCATTTATTTTTTCTTACCCTTTAAACACGGTTTTCATCATAATTTGAGATGAAATTCCATGAGAATTTATTAACTTTGCAGGTTGTTTACACCCTGTTAATAAACTATCTTAACGGCTATGGCACAGCCATTAGGATTGTCAATAAACTATCAATAACCCTATATTGACGTTAATATCCGTTAGGGTGGGGAACAGGGCAAAAAAGTTTTCTACACAATTAACAGGCATTATTGTTGTAGTAGAATTTTATGTTTTTAAAAATTTAAAACCAAAATATATATAATATGAATGTTGAAAAAGGCTATGTCGATGAACCCATCGAAGAGGGTATCGACCTGAGAGAGGAAATCATGCGCCTGAAGCGTGAGCGTAATGCCGTCATCATGGCACATTATTACCAGCGCGAGGAGATCCAGCAGTTGGCCGACTACATCGGTGACAGTTTGGCCTTAGCTCAGCTGGCCGCCAAGACCGATGCCCCTGTCATCGTGCTGTGTGGTGTGCACTTCATGGGTGAGACGGCCAAGATCCTGTGCCCCGACAAGACGGTGATTGTGCCCGACCTGAGTGCCGGCTGCTCGCTGGCCGACAGCTGCCCTGCCGACGAGTTTGAGCGTTTTGTCAACGAGCATCCCGATCATACCGTCATCAGCTATGTCAACACCAGTGCTGCCGTCAAGGCCGTTACCGATGTGGTGGTGACTTCGTCCAACGCTAAGGAGATTGTGGGCAGCTTGCCCGCTGACGAGAAAATCATCTTTGGTCCCGACCGCAATCTGGGCAATTATATCAACAGCATCACGGGCCGCGAGATGCTGCTGTGGGATGGCGCTTGCCATGTGCACGAAAAATTCAGTGCCGCCAAGCTTGCCGACCTCAAACGTGAACATCCCGATGCCAAGGTGCTCGTTCACCCCGAGTGCCCCAAGCCCGTGCGCATCATGGCCGACAAGGTGGGTTCGACCCAGGCCCTGCTCAATTATGCCGTGGACAACGAGAGCCAGGAGTTCATCGTGTGCACCGAGAGCGGCATCCTGTTTGAGATGCAGCGCCGTTGCCCTGAGAAGACCTTTATTCCCGCTCCGCCCGAGGACGGCACCTGTGCCTGCAACGAGTGCGAGTATATGAAATTGATCACTCTGGAGAAATTGTATAATTCACTCAAGTTCATGGCACCCGCTATCGAGGTAGATCCCGATATCGCCGAGCGCGCCGTACGTCCCATCCAGCGTATGCTCGACATCTCCCGTGAACTGGGCATCATCAAGTAATTAAAAATGAAAAAAATATTATTATCACTCATACTTATAATTAATGCATTGAACATTATGGCACAGAACGTTTATGACTTCACTGTGAAGGATCGTCGTGGCAACGACGTGTCGTTAACCGAATATAAGGGCAAGGTGCTGTTGATTGTCAACACCGCCACCCGTTGCGGTTTCACCCCGCAATACGAGGAACTGGAAGCACTATATAAGGTATATAAGGATAAGGGTCTGGAAATTCTCGACTTCCCCTGCAACCAGTTCGGCGAGCAGGCACCGGGTACCGAAGAGGAAATCCATCAGTTCTGCACCCTGAATTTCGGCACCGAGTTCCCGCAGTTCAAGAAAATCGAGGTCAACGGCGAGAATGAGTCGCCCCTGTTCACCTATCTGAAGGCTCAGCAAGGTTTCAAGGGCTTTGACAAGAACCACAAGATTGGTGCCCTGCTCGACGAGATGCTCTCCAAGGCCGATCCCGACTATGCCAGCAAGCCCGACATCAAGTGGAATTTCACCAAGTTCCTCATCGACCGTGAAGGCAACGTTGTGGAGCGCTATGAGCCCACCACCGACTGCAAGGTCATCGAAGAGGCCATCAAAAAATTACTTTAATTAAAAACTAAAAACTAGGGACTAAGGACTAGAAACTAAAAAATAAATGGACTACAACTATAAAGAGATAGAAAAAAAGTGGCAACAATACTGGCGTGATCATCACACCTATAAATGTGAAATAGACAACAGCCGTCCCAAATTCTATGTGCTCGACATGTTCCCCTATCCCTCGGGAGCAGGCTTGCACGTGGGACATCCCCTGGGCTACATCGCCAGCGACATCTATGCGCGCTACAAGCGCCTGAAAGGCTTCAATGTGCTGCATCCCATGGGCTATGACGCATACGGTCTGCCCGCCGAGCAATATGCCATCCAGACCGGCCAGCACCCTGAGATCACCACCAACCAGAACATTGCCCGCTATCGTGAGCAGTTGGACAAGATAGGTTTCTGCTACGATTGGGACCGTGAGGTGCGCACCTGTGACCCCGCTTATTACAAGTGGACACAGTGGGCCTTCCTGCAGATGTTCAAGAGCTATTATAACACCGAACTTGACAAGGCCCGTCCCATCACCGAGCTGGTGGCCCACTTCGAGAAGCACGGCACCGAGGGCTGCAATGCCCACACCAACTGTACCGACGAGTTTACCGCCGACGAGTGGAACGCCATGACTCAGGTGCAGAAAAACGATGTGCTCATGAACTACCGTATCGCCTATCTGGGCAACACGATGGTGAACTGGTGTCCCAAGTTGGGTACCGTGCTCGCCAACGACGAGGTGAGCGAGGGTGTGTCGGTGCGCGGCGGTTTTCCCGTTGAGCAGAAGATGATGAGCCAGTGGTGCCTGCGCGTGTCGGCCTACGCCGGTCGCCTGCTGCGTGACCTGGACACCATCGAGTGGACCGAGTCCATCAAGGAAACCCAACGCAACTGGATCGGTTATAGCGAGGGTGCCGAGATGACCTTCCCCATCGCCGACAGCGACAAGAGCCTGTTGATTTTCACCACCAGGGCCGATACCATCTTTGGTGTCACCTTTATGGTGCTGGCTCCCGAGAGCGTCTATGTGGACGATGTGGTGACGCCCGACCAGCGTGCCGCCGTGGATGCCTACCTCGACGAGGTGAAGCATAAGACCGAGCGCGAGCGCATGATCGAGAAGAAGGTGAGCGGCGTGTTCACCGGCAGCTATGCCATCAACCCCATTTCCAAGAAGAGGATTCCCATCTATATCAGTGACTATGTATTGGCTGGCTACGGTACGGGAGCCATCATGGCGGTTCCTGCCCATGATAGCCGCGACTATGCCTTTGCCCGTCATTTCGATCTGCCCATCATTCCGCTGATCGAGGGTGCTGACGTCAGCGAGGAGAGTTTCGATGCCAAGGAAGGCATCATGACCAACTCCTCTAACGAGTATCTGCAACTCAACGGCCTCCAGGTCAAGGAAGCCATTGCCAAGACCAAACAATATATCGAGGAAGCCGGCATTGGTCACGTCAAGGTGAATTACCGCCTTAGGGATGCCATCTTCAGCCGTCAGCGCTATTGGGGCGAGCCCTTCCCCATCTATTATGACGAGAACAACCAGCCCCAGGCTTTGGATGAGAGCCATTTGCCGTTGCAGCTGCCCGAGGTGGACAAGTTCCTGCCTACCGAGACTGGCGAGCCCCCTCTGGGTCGTGCCAAGGGTTGGGTGACCACCGAGGGTTATCCCCTGGAATTGAACACCATGCCGGGCTTTGCCGGTTCATCGGCCTACTATCTGCGCTATATGGACCCGCATAACGACAAGGAACTCGTTTCGCGCGAGGCCGATGAGTACTGGCGCCAGGTTGACCTCTATGTGGGAGGTACCGAGCACGCCACGGGTCACTTGATTTACAGCCGTTTCTGGAACAAGTTCCTCTATGACTACGGCTATGTGTGCGAGGCCGAGCCGTTCCGCAAGCTGGTCAATCAGGGCATGATTCAGGGCCGCAGCAACTTCGTTTACCGCATCAAGGACACCAACAAATTTGTTTCGCTGAATCTCAAGGACCAGTATGATGTGACGCCCATCCATGTGGATGTGAACATCGTTCATACCGATGCGCTGGATATCGAGAAATTCCGTGAGTGGCGCCCCGAGTTCAAGGATGCCGAGTTCATCCTCGAGAACGGCAAGTACATCTGCGGTTGGGCCATCGAAAAGATGTCCAAGTCGATGTTCAACGTCGTTAATCCCGACGACATCGTGGACCGCTACGGTGCCGACACCCTGCGCCTGTATGAGATGTTCCTGGGTCCCGTCGAGGCCAGCAAGCCTTGGGATACCAACGGCATCGACGGCGTGAACCGTTTCCTCAAGCGCCTGTGGGCACTGTTCTACAAGGGCGACAACATGCAGCTCATCGACGAGAAACCCAGTGCCGAGGCCCTCAAGTCGCTCCACAAACTCATCAAGAAGGTGAGCGGCGACATCGAGACCTTCAGCTACAACACGTCGGTAGCCGCCTTCATGATCTGTGTCAACGAGTTGACCGCCATGAAGTGCCGCGCCCGTGAGATTTATGAGCCGCTGGTAGTGCTGCTGGCACCGTTCGCGCCCCACATCGCTGAGGAACTGTGGCACGTGCTGGGTCACGACACCACCGTGTGCGACGCCCAGTGGCCCACGTGGAACGAGGACTATCTGAAGGAATCGACGGTGAAATATACCGTCCTGTTCAACGGCAAGCCCCGTTACAACATCGAGGTGCCCGCCGGCACTGCCCAGGACGAGGTGCAGCGCATCGCCCTCAGCGACGAGGGTGCTGCCCGCTGGCTCGACGGCAAGCAACCCAAGAAGGTCATCGTCGTTCCCAACAAGATCGTCAACGTAGTCATTTAATTATCTGGGTCCAATTTGGACCCAGATAAGTTTAGAGTTTAGGGTTTAGAGTTTAGAGAAAAGCGTACAATGCTCGTTGTGTAGCATGAATGAAGAACGCGGATGCCTCTCTAACCTCTAACCTTTAACCTTTAACCTTCATTTTAATGTTTACAGTAAAATGAATAAGATAGTTTTTGCTACTAATAATGCACACAAGCTGCAGGAGTTGCGGCAGATGCTTGGCGACACTTACGAAATTTTGGGTCTCGCCGATATCGGTTGCCACGAGGACATTCCCGAAACCGGCCATTCCATCGAGGAAAATGCCCAAATGAAAGCCCGATACGTCAAGGAGCATTACGGCTATGACTGTTTCAGCGACGACACGGGACTGGAGATTGATGCCCTTAACGGTGAGCCGGGAATCTATTCGGCACGTTATGCAGGTCCGGGCCATGACAGCGAAGCCAACATTGACAAAGTGCTGAAAAAACTCGATGGAATCGACAATCGCACGGCTCGTTTCCGCACTGCCATTGTTCTGTTACAGGGTGACGATATGCACCTGTTCGAGGGACAGGTCGAGGGCATCATCCTCACCGAGCGGCACGGCACGGGCGGCTTCGGCTACGACAGCATCTTCCAGCCCGTCGAGGGTGACGGCAGCACCTTTGCCCAGATGTCGCCCCAGGACAAGAACCGCATCAGCCACCGCGGCCGCGCCGTCGCCCGCCTCGTGGACTTCCTCTCTCAGTGATAAAACAATTAAAACAAGGCTCTTTTTTGAAATAGAAAACAAGAAGCACAAGATATACAAAAACTCTGATTTTCAGATACTTGTATATTTTGTACTTCTTGTTTTCATAATATGACAGTTGTTGTCCAAGTTGAAACAGTTGTTTTTGAGATCTTGCAAGCAAGGTGAATCTGAATTAACGTGAGTTCGATGAAGATAAATAACTGCTGGTCAATTTGTTGGCTATGTAGAGACGCAAAATTTTGCGTCTCTTGGTCAGCAGTTGGTATTGTTTAACGATTGGAGACGCAAGATTTTGCGTCTCTACTGCCTATTTGGTGGCTAACTCTCTGAAATACATAATAGAATTTCATCGAACTCACGTTGAATTATCACCAGTATCATGAAAAGTATTACCTTTGTGGTCGTGATGCAGCGTCTTGTGACATCCATATTGGTGATGGCGGTGCTCGTGGCCTTGGCCACGGGCTGTGGACCCCCGACAGCGCCCTGGCCACACTCGCCGCCATCGACAGTCTCGCCGGCGAGGCCAATCAGGCCTACCGCGACCTGCTCATGACACAGGCCCGCTACAAGTGCTATGCCGACATCGACGCCAGCGACGACAGCGCCATCACGCGCGCTATGGATTACTACCGCGCCCACGGCGGCCAGCGCGAGAAACTCACCCGTGCCTGCCTCTACAAGGGCGCCGTGATGGAAGAACTGGGCCACGTCGACAGCGCGATGTACTACTACAAGACCGCCGAAGCCGCCGCCGACCCCACCGACTACCTCAACCTGGGCCAAATCAATACCCGCATCGCGGATTTATATAGGTTATATTATGCTGATTCTCAAACCTGCTATGATAAGTTTGAGCAAGCATTAAGGTATTACAAATTGACAGGCAACAAGCGTCTGCAATTTGATTGTCTATTTAATATGGGCGGCTGCAGTGGCGTCACTCGCATTGGGAATCCCGAAAAATTGTTGGCACAAGCAGCCCAACTGGCCATTGAACTGAATGACAGTTCAAAGTTTTACAAATGCCAAGAATTGTTGTGCCGCCAACTGACTTTTAAAGGCGACTCGCTCAACAGAGCCAAGCAACTTGCCTTGTATTGTCTCAATAATTATCGCGCGTACGTCACCCCTGAACTAATTCTTGATCTTGCGGAAATCTATGCCAAAAGCGGGATGGCGGACTCTGCAAGGTATTATATTGACCTTGTTAATGAGATTGTTGCTGCCAATAACTCTGAACAAATACAAACAAGAAGATACCTAATTCTTTCTGAAATCGCACGTGCAGAAGGGGATCTCTCCAGTTTTCGGCGCTATGACATGCTCTCACATCAGATATCGGATTCGATACTCAATAGCAAACAAAGGTTTCAAATCCAGCAGATAGAAAACAGCTTCAATAGCCAGAAAAGAACTGGGTTCGCATCACAAATCAGTCGTCTCCACTGGATCATCCTTGGGCTGTCAGTATCGGCAATCCTTGTGATATTATTATTGGTAATAGAACATATTCGCCGCAGGCAGAGAACCAAAGCCATCATCAATGGTATTCAAGAAATTAATTCAAGTCATCTTGACAGACTTCTTGCACAATTTGATGCGAAAAACACGGCCACTGGACATCTTGTCTCTAATCTTCTCATTATCCTTAAAACTTGCGTTGCTCAACGCAGCGACCAATTGCCCACATCCAAACTGGCACAACAAATCAAGGAGACCATCGTGGATATTGCCGATGATGATTTTTGGAATGAATTAAGGGCATATCTGGACAGAAACCATAATGGAATAATGTCTGCTATCGCTGAACAGCCGGGTATCTCCACGAAGGACATGAAGTTCATTGAATTGCTATGCTGCGGATTCTCTTCTCCTGAAATATCGTTGATTCTTGGTTATGCGCCCAAGTATGTCTTTAACAAACGTAAAATCATAGCCAACAAACTTGGGATTGATATCCCTCTTCAAGATTATCTTGACAGTCTGCTGCGTCATAATGAGCCCTAGTACCACACTACTAAAAACCATAGTTTTTCGGTCACATTTTAATCTCTTCTATTCACATTTTGGCAAGAAACGCCACCAAAATGGCTGTTTATTTGTCATTTTTTGCCATTAAAGAGCACAAACACACACATATAAATTTGATTTTCAATCAGTTAATAAAATGTGACTGATGTGGCTTTCTTTGGTCATTAAAATGTCGATTCTATTTAATTAACATCATTAAATTCATTATAATTTTGTAAACCTAACCTATAAAATTTAAATCAATGAAACGCATTTTCTTATTGTCATTTGCATTGTTTAGCTTGATTGCACAAGCTGGAGTAGGTGCAATCATCCTGACTCCAAGAGGGTCAGGTGACAATCGCACCGGTCTGCCCACGTGTCCCGACGCTCCACTGGCTTATTATTGTTATAATGATAAGTCCCAGTGGATTCTTATCGACGGCCACAGCGTGGTCAACTACTATGAC
>CACYAW010000102.1 GCA_902772455.1 uncultured Bacteroidales bacterium | reverse complement strand
GACGGCCTTGATGGTGTGCATGCGGTTCTCGGCCTCGTCAAATACCTTGGATTGCGGGCTGCGGAACACCTTGTCGGTAACCTCCATCTCGGGCAGACCGAACTTCTTGTGGATGTCCATACCGATGGTGGTCTCCAGGTCGTGGAACGAAGGCAGGCAGTGCAGGAAGATAGCGCCGGGGTTGGCGTTCTTCATCACGTCGTCGTTTACCTGATAGGGGCTGAGCAGCTTGATGCGCTGTTCCCAGATCTCGTCGGGCTCACCCATCGATACCCAGATGTCGGTATAGATGACGTCAGCGTTCTTGGTGCCCTTCTTCACATCCTCGGTCAGGGTGATGGTGCAACCGTTCTCCTTAGCGATCTTCTTGCAGGTGTCAACAAGCTTCTTGTCAGGCATGTTGTCCTTGGGGCCGCAAGCTACGAAGTTGATACCCAACTTAGCCGAAACGACCATCAGCGAGTTAGCCACGTTGTTACGGGCATCACCCATGAAGACCATAGTCAGGCCCTTGTAGTAGCCGAAGTGCTCCTCGATGGTGAGGACGTCAGCCAGCATCTGGGTGGGGTGGAAGTCGGTGGTCAGACCGTTCCAAACGGGAACACCGGCGTGCTTGGCGAGGTTCTCAACAATCTGCTGGTCGAAGCCGCGGTACTCGATACCGTCAAACATGCGGCCCAGCACCTTGGCAGTGTCCTCGAGCGACTCCTTCTTGCCCATCTGCGATGAACCGGGATCGAGGTATGTAACACCCATACCCAGGTCATTACCTGCAACCTCAAACGAGCAGCGGGTGCGGGTAGAGGTTTTTTCGAACAAGAGCACGATGTTCTTGCCGGCAAGATACTTGTGGGGAGTTCCGGCTTGAAATCCTTAGCAAGCTCGAGTAAATACTGAATCTCCTCGGTGGTGAAATCGAGTAACTTCAAGAAACT
Source organism: uncultured Bacteroidales bacterium (assembly GCA_902772455.1). Classification (GTDB taxonomy): domain Bacteria; phylum Bacteroidota; class Bacteroidia; order Bacteroidales; family Muribaculaceae; genus Sodaliphilus. The sequence goes on along the minus strand of CACYAW010000102.1, from coordinate 6,867 downwards.
TCTTCCTGATAAACTTCTAGGCATAATTTTAAATGTATTAAAAGATAAATAATATAGTTGTTAGTTGTTAGTCCTTAGTCCTTAGTTTTTAGTTGTTAGTTAGAGGCAAGCCTCTAAACCCTAAACTCTAAACTGCGGCGTTAGCCGCATTAATCCCGCCACAGGGGCATGCTCATGCAACGGGGTCCTCCACGGCCACGGGACAACTCGCTGCTGGGGATTTCCAGCACGGTAATGCCCTCGTCGCGCAGCAGTGCGTTGGTCACATTGTTGCGCTCATAGACGATGACCTTGCCCGGTGCGATGCACAGCGTGTTGGAACCGTCGTTCCATTGCTCACGCTCGGCAGTGATGCGGTCGCCACCGCCACACTTGATGAGCTTGACGTGTTGCAGGCCCAGCGCTTCGGCCAGGATTTCTTCCAGCGTCTCCTCTTTGCGCTCCAGCTTGATGGCCTCGCCCTCGCCACGGGTGAGTTTGAAGACCTCCAGCGGTCCCAGGATGCCCGGGTGCACGGTGAACTTGTCATGGTCAATCTGGGTGAACACGGTGTCCAGATGCATGAACGCGCGGGTCTCCGGGATGTGGATGGCCAGCACGGTATCGATGGCCGCATTGCCGTTGGCAAAGATGTTCTTGGCGATCAGTTCGATGCCGTCGGGTTCGGTGCGCTGGCTGATGCCGATGGCGAGCGTGTGCTCGTTCAGGTTCAGGATGTCGCCGCCCTCGATGCGGTAGGGCAGGGCGCGGTCATAGTAATGGTCCACCTCCTTGAAGTCGGGGTGATACCTGAAGATGTAGTCCCCGTAGATGGTCTCGCGGCAGCGTGTCACCGAGAACATCCGGTTAATGCTCACGCCCGTGCCGATGCAGGCAAACGGGTCACGTGTGAAATACAGGTTGGGCATCGGCTTGACCACAAAGCGGCTGTCGCCACGCACCTGATCCACCAGCGAGTTCTCCACCTCGCGCGGGTCACGGGGCAGGTCCTGCAGATAGATGCCCTCCATCGTCTTCAGCACCAGTTCCTTGCTCGAGGTGATGCCGTTCAGGTAGTTATAGATGATGTCGTGATACTTTGTCGCACAGATGCCAGCCTCCTCGATGAACTGGCGCAGGAACTGCTCCCTGATTTCAGGGTTGATGTCCAGCACCTGGGCCATCAGGTCCTCGAGATAAACCACCTCAACCCCATTGTCACGCAACACTTGCGAGAAGGCGTCATGTTCCTCCTCGGCCACTTTCAGATAGGGAATATCGTCAAACAGCAATTCCTCAAGCGTGTTGGGTGTCAGGTTGAGCAGTTCACGTCCGGGACGGTGCAACAAAACCTTTTTTAAAGGCTTTATCTCACTTGTAACATGAATACCTCTCATGACTTGGAAATTATTTCGTTCTTGTTTATGTTATGGATGTTCAAATTCGGGTGCAAAGGTAGCTCAAACCATATACATAGGCAAACTTGTTTGCATTTTGTTGAGGCGCAGCCTACCTTCGCTAAATCGGGTGCAAAGGTAAGCAAATTCCCTCAACTCCACACCATTTTTCACATCTTTTTATTAACACGGGCGTTATCTGCTTTTTGGTGCTCGCATCCGTTTGCTGTTGGCTGATCATTCGACGTCAAATATCGGATTCAAATGACAGTGTCCGCTTTCTTGTCAACAGGGTGCTGATACTTACATTCTGGTTTGGCGCTTATTGTGGCATGACGTGAGTTTTTTCAGGGCTGGATTATTGTTTTTGCTAGCTGAAATCAATAGGAGAAGAATGAAAAAAGGAGTGTTAAAAAACGCCCAATCTCTTGCATTTGTCGGGGAGAGTGTGTAACTTTGCGGTGTCGTTAAGACAAGACGTTCATTGAAAATGTCCACATCAAAGTAGATTGGGATACTCTTCAAATTTTTTATGAAATGCCGAGTAAAACGCTGCTCGCAATGGCGGGCCTCGACCGCAAGGTGCCTAATAAGCCAGAGGATTACAAAGCGTGTGGCGTCCTCAAATCCTGTATTTAGTCGGAGTTTCATCACATCCTTTGGTGTGGCTTCTTATAAATAAGGAGCGGAACGCTGCGTTATTCAGCGCCCCGCCCCTTTTCTTTTTCCTCGAAAAAACGGGAGCGTTTTTGGTCATTTATAGGAAAAAGTGTACATTTGCAGCGTAAAATCAACAAAACTAAACAACGCAATAAGACAATGAAGGCATATTTATATAAGGAAGAGGCCCAGCCCATCGAGCCCATCGATGAGCACAAGCTCGCCATTGCCGACGAGAAACCCGAGAAAGCTGACGTGCCCAAGCTCAGCCTGTATGTGGTGAAATACAAACCCCTGTGGACCGCCACATTCATCGCTTTAGTGATTTTTGCCATTTGGGCCATCGCTACCTGGTTGCTGAACTAAAAAAACTTCTTGCGTCTAACTGATTGACATTGTGGAAGATAATGTCAATTTATGGTTTGCGCTCGAAAAATTTTTGAAAAATTTTCTGCAAAAATGCTTGCCAGTTCAAAAAATGGCAGTAACTTTGCAGCGCTAAAAACGAAAAATGGTCCCTTAGCTCAATTGAATAGAGCGTTTGACTACGGATCAAAAGGTTACAGGTTTGAATCCTGTAGGGATCACTTGAAGAAAGCGCAATCGCTGAGAAATCAGTCGGTTGCGTTTTCTTGTTTTTGAATCGTCGTCAACGTTTGCTGTCACGCATAGCTGTGCATGCCGCCAAGGATGAAGTTTACACCAAAGTAAGTGATCAACACGCTCAGGAAAGCGATAATGCAGTAGGCGTGGAAGAATTGTGCCTTGCGGAACATTGGCAATGACTGGCCGTGTAAGGGCAGGGCGTAGATGATGAGGGTGATCAGGGCCCACACCTCTTTGGGGTCCCAACTCCAGTAGGAGCCCCACGACACATTGGCCCAGACGGCTCCGATAAACACGCCGATGGTCAGCAGGAAGACGGCAGGGTAGAGGATGACCTGTCCGACGACGTGCAGACGCTCGACCACCTGCTTATTATTCCTTAGAGTAAATGCCATCACCCCTCCCAGCATGAGGAACGCCAGCAGGGCATAGGCTATCATGATGACGGCTACATGGATGCTCAACAGCGGTGACACGAGCACAGGCATGAGCTGGGTGATCTGAGGATTACTCTCGCCGAAGGAGGCCACCATCAGCGATAAACCTGCCGTGAGGATGCCGAACGGCAAAACCAGCATTGACTTTCTTGCCGTCAGCAAGGTGATGGCTACTGTCGCCCATGCCATGAACTGCATCGTCTCGAATCCGTTACTCATGGGCACATGGCCGCTAATTATCCATCTCAGGGTGAGAGCCATGGTGAGATATGCCAGCGAGAGGACGAGCACAGCAATTGCACCTGATCTTGCCCAGCGTGGCAGCTGTCGCGATTGTGCCACGCAGCGGCATGTGATGATAAACAGGACGATGCCCAGTGTGGCGAGCGCCATTGACAACGGACGGTCCCATTCCATGCTGTTGTAGAGTTTCTCGGCACGGAAAGCGGTGTCGCTGGGCAGCATGGCGCCGCATTCCTTGGCTTGATATTTCTTGAGTTTGGCTATGAATTGGTGTGCTCCGTTCCAGTCCTGGCGAGCAATCATTTCGTAGAGGTAATCCATGCCACTGCGCATGAACAGCCACTTGCCGTCATCTATGTCGTGGGGGATATCAAGCGAACCGTGGCTGTACCACTCGAGGTGACCACCATGATTGAGAGGGAACAATTTCAGTATCGTGCCGTTTGCCACCATATTGGCAATCTGGTAACGCTCGTCGGCTTCTCCCAATGCCCTAATAGTCGCTTGGTCATCAATTGCTTGCAAGCTGTCGATGGCTTGTTGCATGGCTCCGCTTGAGACTGTGCGGTAGAAGTCCTCGAGTGAGGCATACTTGCCATCGATATTCAGCAAATGACGTACATTGCCGTTCTTGACCTTAATCATGGGCTCGTTTTTCCAGTCATCATAGAAGAAAATCCATCCCGAAGCCACTTGTTCGGCCGATAGCCCCTTGTAAGACGGCTTGCCATAGAGCTTAGCGGTGAACTGGCGTGCAAAGGTCTGGAAGGGACAGATGCGGTTGTTGTGTAGAATGTACAGGTCGCCCATGGCATCGGCGACGTCGCGAGGTAACGTCTGGGGCTGGGCATTGGCAACGCCCATGCTTGAGATGAGCAGAATGATGGCCGTAGTGCCGCGTTTGAGCGCAGGATGGCGCAGCAGGGTCCTGAAGCCTGCACGACGGTCCAGAAGCACCGCTATCATGCCCACCAGCAACAAGCCATAGCCCACATAGGTCACCCCGATGCCCCATGGATCGTGGGCCACGGTGAAAACGGCTCCTCGTCCCTCTGCGTCAAAGCCCGATTGGTAAAAACGGTAACCATCGTAGGAAAAAACCTTGTTCATTGATACCGTTCCGGTAACTTCGTTCTCCCTGTTGCTGACCGTCACTTGACTCACGAAGTCCATTGGGGCAGGCGTGCCGGGATAGGTCTGAATGTCAAATGAGCGTAGCGTGAGCATGAACGGCAACGTGTGCTGTTTCCCGTCGGTTGTGGTGAAGACGTTGACAGCCTTTCCCTGGGGTGCCTGCATCTTGCCCTTGATGGCTGTGAACCACGTGATACCTGCCCCGGCCAGAATGACAAGCAGCGACAAGTGAAGCAATAATACAGAGATGCGTTTCCACATCCTGCGGACAAGGATATAGGTCAGTCCTGAGAATGCGATGACCGCCCACAGGGCAACAAACGCGATGTTGTCATAAAACCAGGTTCTGGCGGTCGGAGTGCCGTTAGTTTTCTCAATCACAGTTGCTGTTGCCAGCACGCCCAACATGAGGATGAGACTACCAAAGGAAATGCGTTTCAATATCTTCATCTGAAAAAAGTTGAAAAGGTGGAGAGTGCTTAGAGCGACCCTCCACCCGTTTTGAAAAGTTTAAAATGTATGAAGAGCTATTATCATCATTAAATTGACTCGATGAAAGCGACCATCGCGTCACGATCGGCCTTGCTGAGTTCACGGAATTTCTCGATACTCTTGCGGGCATCGCTCCTGGCGTTACCATGCCACATGATGGCCTCGATGACGTTGCGGGCGCGGCAGTCATGCAGACGGTCGTCAGCACCGGTACACTTCTTGCTCAGTCCACGGCCCCACAGCGGGGTGGTGCGGCACCAGCCCGTGCGGATATCGTTGACCATGTACATGCGATGCTGAATCAAGTCACTATAGGGCCAGATGGTCTGGTGGGGATAGCGGGGCAGCATGTCGGCGTAGGCTCCCACAAAGAAGTTGTTCGGGTCGCGGATGTCATCGTCGCCAGTGGTCCAACTGGGGCGGTGGCAATAGGCGCAGCCTATCTCAGTGAACAACTCCTTGCCACGCTGGAATTCGGTACTGTTCACGTTGCGGGCGGCAGGAACAGCGAGTCCACGGTGCCATGCCATGAGGTCGATGTACTCCTGGTCGGTCATTTCTACATCAAGAGTTTTACTCATCAGGTAGTTGTAGATGTCGGTCTCGGGATTACCTGTTACGTTCTGTTTGGGGAAGTACTTGTAGAAGTCGGCCTGCACCTCCGGATCCTTGCTGGCAACGGTAGCATAGGCAGCCGTCATGTAATGGTAACGGCGGTCGCTGCGGGTCACGTTGGTGATGTTCCAAATGGCGTTGGCGCCGGCACCATCCTGCAGGTTAGCACGCGACAACGCGTAGGTGTAACGGCGCACATACTTGGTGCCGTCGCCTTGTACGTTGTTAGTATAATAGATGAAGTCACTGCCGTTCCAGATAGCAGGATTCAGACTCACGCCAGCGGCCTGCTCTGCTTCATATTGAGCACGTATATCCTTCTCGTCAATAGCATCGAGCAGACCAGTACCATAGAGTCCGATGGTGCTTTCCAGGCGCACGCGCAACTGGCTGTAGTCGATGTCCTTGCCACCCACCTGCAGCGGCACATAGAATGCGCTCTGCGGGATGGTGACCTCGGGATAGATCAGGCTATAGGTCTCTCCGTCAGGGAAGCGGTTACCCCACTCGTCGGTGTACTCCTTCCAGTCTATGACAATCTGTTTCTCGTCAATAGGAGCCTTGAAGGGCTTCTGAGCATTGGTCTGTGGCATACCGGTTAGTGACGACAGATAGGTGTCGTTCTCGTCAGTCAGGACGAGCAGGTAACCGTTGCCTTGCACATTGGAATTGTAGTTCATCTGTCGTGCACCATGTCCATAACTGGGATGACAAGTGATGCAGGCATCACGCACCCACAACGGGCCCAGACCGCGCATCGGCGTTGACTCATCATCATCGATATCAAAGGGCGACTCAAAAATGCGTTCGCCGCGCTTGAACGATGCCAGCAGCCCCTGCTTGTTGATGGCTTCAGTCTCCTGTTCGTAGGCCGACGCTGTAACGTTGCTAGTAGTTCCCAGTTTGCCGCCAGTGTAATAGTAGTCTGGCAACACTGGCACTACCTCGCTGCCACCATTGTTTTTGTCGTCATGGCAAGATGTCAACGCGATAGCCGTCAAGGCTAAAAAGATCCATTTTTTCTTCATGACTTATAGATTTATTTGATTAGTTATTCTATAGCTTCGATAGCTGCATCGAGGGCGTCGAGCAAATTATTGCATGCGTCAACGGCCTTCTGGGTCTCGCTCTTGCTCAAGTGGTTGCGGAAGGGGGCGGGCATATTGGACACCTCCTTGAGGGCATTGTCGATGGCGGTGCGTACGTTGCCGTCGAGCGTGGCGTTCACCTTATTCATATAGGCGGCCATCGAATTGTTGTTAACCGAGCCGTCGAGCGAGCCAAAGTAGGCGTTGCGCACGCTG